>DASWSY010000277.1:0-9423 GCA_036402415.1 Rhizobacter sp.
GGGTGCCCTCAAGGGTGCCCGCGAGTTCCGCCGTTCGCTGAGCGAGATCAGCCAGTCGGCCAGCAAGATGGTCAAGGCCACCGACTACATCCGCGCCGGCTTCCGCGAGCTCGGCGACCGCGCGGGCAAGACCGGCAGCACCATCAGCGCCGACTTCCGCAAGACCGCGCAGAGCATCGCCAACAGCAGCGCGCGCATCGCCCGCGAGGCGGCCAACGCGAACACCGCGCTGGAGAAGTTCACCGCCGGCGCCACCAAGAGCACCTCGCAGCTGGTGCGCGACTACCAGCGCCTGCCGGCCGCCGTGACGGTCAGTTCGCGCGCCGTGCGCGACGCCAACGCCAACACCGCCAAGAGCTTCGACCTGCTCGGCCGCAGCATCACCAGCGTGCGCACGCTGCTGGTGGGCTTCGCCGCCGGGTTCTCGATCCGCACGGTGGTCGGCCAGATTGCCCAGTTCGACCAGAGCATCGCCAACATCCGCGCGCTGATGGGCCCGGGTGCGCTGCAGTCCGATGTCGCCGCCGTCAGCGCCAAGGCGCGCGAGCTCGGCGCGACCACCGTGTACAGCGCGGGCGAGGCCGCCGGCGCGATGCGCGAGCTGGTGCTGGCCGGCTTCTCCGCGCAGCAGGCGATGACCGCTGCGGGCGCCGCGCTCAACCTCGCGGCCGCCGACAACATGGACCTCGCCACCGCCGCCGAGATCACCGCCAACGTGGTGGCCTCGTACGGCCTGCGCGCCGAGGAAGCCTCGCGCGTGAGCGACGTGCTGGCCGTTGCCGCGACGGGCGCCGCCACCTCGGTGGTCGGCCTCGGCGAGGGCTTCAAGTACGTCGGCCCGGTCGCCAAGGCGCTGGGCGTGTCCGTGGAAGACACGGCGGTCATGCTGGGCGCGCTGTCGAACGCCGGCATCGACGCCAGCATGGCCGGTACCGGCCTGCGCCAGATTCTCACCGGCCTGATCAACCCCTCGAAGCAGGCGCGCGAGGAGCTCAAGTCGATGGGCGTGGACCTCGGCTGGATCAACACCACCCTGCGCAAGCCGGGCGGCCTGATCGAGGTCATCGACCTGTTCCGCGAGAAGAACGTGTCTGCCGCACAGGCCGTGGAAATCCTCGGTGACCGTGGCGGCCCGGCGCTGCTCGCGCTGACCGCACAGGAACCCGGCATCCAGAAGCTGGCCGAGTCGATGAAGACGGCCGAGGGCGCGGCGGCCGAGATGGCGGCCACCATGACGGACAGCCTGTCCGGCGCGTGGAAGGAGTTTCAGTCCGCCGCCGAGGAGCTGATCCTGCAGCTGGGCGACGCGGGCCTCAAGGACGTGCTGCGCGGCGCGGCGGAAGCCATGGGCGGCTTCGCGCGCGGTCTGGCCGGCATGGCCGAGGACACCAAGAAGTCCACGACCGCGATGCAGGAGTGGAACAAGGTCGGCAGCTTCCTGCGCGAGAACGGCGAGCTGCTCACCGACATGGTGGTGGTCCTCGCCGGCGTGTTCGTCTCGCGCCTCGTGGGCAGCCTGTACGCCACCGTCAAGGCCGGCGTGGCCGCGCGGCTGGAGATGATCCGCTACCAGTCCACGCTCGCCACCATGGCGGGCGTGTCGCGCACCGTTGCCGTCGCCACCGGCGTCGCCACCACGGCGATGAGCGGCCTGCGCGTGGCGATGGCGGCGCTGGGCGGTCCGGTCGGCGTGGTGCTGCTCGCCGCGACGGCGCTGATGACCTTCGCCAACAACGCCGACGACGCCAAGATCAGCGCCGAGTCGCTGGGTGCGGAGATCGACACCCTCAAGGGCAAGTTCGCGTCCGCCGGCGCCGAGCAGCGCAAGCTGTACCTGATGCAGGCCAGCGAGTCGCAGCGCGCGGCGCAGGTGCAGATCAAGGCGATCAACGAGCGCCTCGAAGCCTCGCGCAACGCCGAGCGCGAGATCGCGCGCGTGAGCGCCAGCCCGATCCCGATGAGCAAAGCCGGGCAGGAAATGCGCGGCGGCCAGCTGGCAGGCCTGCAGGCGCAGGTGCTCAACCCGATGGAGCTGCAGAAGGCCAAGGCGGAGATCGAGGGCCTGCAGGCGGGCATCGTCAAGTCCAACATGGCGATGCTGGAGATGAAGGGCATCGCCGACGGCACGCACGCGTCGCTGGGCGAGGCGGCGGGCAAGGCCAAGGACGCGGCGGACGCGTTCGGCGGCGGTGGCGGGGGCGGTGAGGACGGCGAGTCGCTCGCGGCGGCCGCCAAGAAGGCCGAGCAGGAGTTCAACAAGCTCAAGACCGCCGCCAACGACCTGATGGGCGACCAGAACGCGCTCGCGGCCGCGACGGTGAAGCACGCCGAACAGGAGCAGTTGCTGGCGCGCATGGCCGCCATGTCCGAGAAGGAGCTGGCGAAGCTCGGCTACACCCACGCGCAGGTCAAGATCGCGTCGGACAACCTCGCGCTGGCGTGGGCCAAGCAGCAGAAGGAGCTCGACCCCCTCGTGCAGAAGTACGAGGACACGGTGGAGAAGATGAAGGCGGTCGCCAAGCAGGTGCGGCCGATGGACACCCTCACCGCCGACCACAACAAGTCCATCGCCGACTACACCAAGTTGCTCAGCGAGAGCGACGAGGCGCTGCAGCGCATGGGCGTCACGCGCGCCGAGGTGGTGCAGGCGATTCAGGATGAGAACGCGGCGTACCAGCAGAACACCCTGCAGATCAACAAGAACGCCAAGCAGGCCGACCCGTGGACGAAGGCGTGGGAGAGCGCCATCGAGCGCATCGACGGCATGTTCGCGAACCTGTGGTCGGCGGCGTTCGACGGCTTCGACAGCTTCAAGGACTCGGTGAAGGACGGCCTCAAGCAGATCGCGGCCGAGCTGCTCAACGGCGCGTTTACGCGCGGCATGACCGCGTGGCTGGGCAACGTCATGGGCGGCAGCGGGGGCGGCGGCTGGGCCGCGCCCATCGCGGCCGGCGTGGGCATGCTGGGCAACAACATGGACGGCTTCCTGCAGGTCAGCAACGGCGCGGGCGGTACGGTCGCCAGTGCGCAGACCGGCATGTCGGCCGCAGGTGGCGGCGGTGGCTCGGGCACGAACTGGTCGAGCATCGGCGGCCTGATGGCGAAGGGCTTCGTCAAGTACGCCCCGCAGATCGCCTCCGGCGCGTCGGCCATTGCCCCGTATGCAGCGGGCGCGGCCGGCCTGTACGGCGCGTACTACGGCTACAAGAACGCCGGCAGCGGCGGCGCGTCCAGCGTGGCAGCCGGCATCTCGTACGGCGCGCTCGGCTACAGCGCGGCCACCGTCGGCATCGGCGCGCTCGCGGGCGGCGCAGGTGCAGCGGCCGGTGCCGGCATGGGCGCGGCGGCCGGCGGTGCGATGGCGGGCGGCATGGGCGCAGCGGCGGCCATCCCCGTGGTCGGCTGGATTCTGGCCGCGATGGCGCTGATCGACATGGTGTCGGGCGGCAAGCTGTTCGGCACGAAGTACGCCGTGGAGAGCGCGCAGACCAACCTCAACATCGGCGCCGGCGGCGGTGACGCCACGCAGTCGGTGTACGAGACCCGCCAGAAGGCGCTGTTCGGCGGCAAGAAGCGTCGCACCCGCGAGGTGGCGGCCAGCGCCGAGGCCGAGAAGGCGGCGGACGAGCTGTTCAAGTCTGTCAAGAACCTGATGGAGGAGACCGCCAAGGCGCTCGACACCGTGGCCCCCGACGTGATCGCCGCGAGCATCGGCACCAAGAACACCTACAACAAGAAGGGCAAGGTCACCGGCACGACGATGACGGTCACTGCCGGCGGTCAGACCCGCGACGTGAAGGACGCCGAGGAGGCTGCGCGCTGGATCAACGCCGAGTCGATCATGGCGGTGATCAAGTCGGTGTTCCCGAAGGCCAGCGCGATCCGCGCGGCGTGGGGCGACTCGCTGGAGGCGCTGGAGCAGGGCGTGCAGGTCTTCATGGAGCTGCTCACCGCCGTGCGCATGGACCCCGTGAAGGAGGCGCAGAAGGCGTACGACCAGCAGGTGAAGTCCGGGCTGGAGCTGTACCGTGCGCAGCGCACCGAGTGGACGGCCCTGATGGGCACGTTCGACGGCACCGCGAGCTCGATCCAGAACCTGACGGCCGCGACCAGCACGCTCAAGCAGTCGCAGATGGAGCTGATCCTCGCCTACAAGCAGCTGAGCGACTACGGCAAGACCATGTTCGGCGGCACCAAGCAGAACATCCGCGAATCGCTGATGGACCCGGAGCAGCTGTACGGCCTCCGCCAGACGCAGATTCAGGACCTGATGGGCCAGATGCGCACCGAGATGGACCCGGCGAAGCTGCAGGCGCTGGCGGACGAGATCAACCGCCTGACCACCGACGCGTACAACATGCTCGACGAGGACCAGCGCTCGGAGATGGCCGGCGGCTTCCTGTCGTTCCTCGACGAGGCCGAGGCGCTGCTGGCCGACCGCGCCAAGCAGGGTCTGGATCAGGTGTCGTCGGAGTCGCAGGAGACCACCAACATCGCGATGCAGAAGCTCAACGAGGCGGCCGACCGCCAGATCGCGGCGGCCAACACCTTCGCCGGCGCGGTCAACGCCTTCGCGGGTGCCATCCGTGGCGGCGGCAGCGTCGGTGGCCGCTACGCCGAGATCATGGCCCGCTAACAGGACCCCGCCACGATGGCAACGCAAGTCACCCGCCCGCTACCGTTCGACCTCGACAAGGCGATCCGCCAGACGTACGTGCGCCCGTTCCAGCTGGTGCGCATGGACTTCGACGACGGCCCGGCCTTCATGTCGTCGGGCCCGCAGGTGGTGCTGGAGAACCGGCTGGTCCACAGCGAGGACCTCACCCAGAGCGCGTGGACCAAGACCGCGTGCACGGTGCTGCGCGGCGGCTACGCGCCGGTGGACAGCGCGCTGGTGCTGGACAAGGTGCGCCCCGACACCAGCAACGTGAACACCCACTACGCGGTGGCGTCGGTGCCCGTGGTGGACGACGAGCACGTCAGCGCTGCCGTGTACGCCAAGCGCGGCGAGTACCGCTACGCGCGCTGGACCCTGTGGGACCGCGCCAACGTGGCGTCCGTGCTGGTGTACGACTTCGACCTCGGCACCTTCGACACCACCATCGGCGCCGGCCAGCCGGACCTCGTGTTCGAGACCGACCCGCTCGACAACGGCGTGGTGCGCTTCATCGCGCGCAACTTCGATGTCGGCACGGGCGCGCTCACGCTGCGCATGGCGTGCGGCATGCAGCCTGTGACCCCGCTGGGCACGTTCACCGGCAACGGCACCGACGGCACCTACTACGGCGCGGCGCAGGTGTGGTCGGCGGCCGAGGTGTACCCGTACTTCCCGACCGGCGCGACCGCTGTGGCCCCGCAGCTGTACGGCGCCGGCCAGATCGACGTGGGCACGATGACGTGGGACCCCGATGCGGGCCAGACCGGCGAGATCGAGCTGTTCAACGACCGCAACGCCGCCGTCGCCATCGTGCTCGCCAACGGTGTGGCCGAGGTGCCTTGTACGGTGTATGACTGCTACCTGCGCACCAACGGCCGGCCGACGGCGCCGCTGGTGACGGTCAAGGGGGTCCTCACCGATTCGGACATCACGCCCACCAGCGCCATCGTCACGGTGGCGACGGTCAAGGCCGGCGTGGAGTACATCCCGAACCGCTACTGCACGCCGGCGGAGGGCTTCAACTGGCTGCCGCCTGACGGCGCGCAGGTGACGTGGGGCGGCGAACTTTACATCTTCGAGCGGGAGTAACCGACGTGGCGCAGTACCCGGACGTGACGCAAATCGTGGGCAGCCAGATGATGGCCGACGACGGGACCATCCTCGAACGCTCGGTGTCGGGCAAGGCGCGGCTGCGCTCGTACTTCAACAACGTGGAGCTGACCGCGCAGATCGCGCACGAGTGCGACGGCCCGGAGAAGGACGCCATCTGGGCGCACTACCTCGCGCACCGAGGTATCGCGTTCCAGTTCCTGTACCACGGTGACGGTCAGCTCTACAACGTCATGTACCTCGCGCCGCCGGAGCGCATCCCCACCTCGGGCACCGACCGCTGGCGCGTCAACACCCAGTTTCTGGTGGAAAGCTGATGGGCATCCCGAGCCTCGGCGGCGCACAGGCCGCACCGATTGCCCAGCCGCCGCTGCGCGCGATGTACGGCGCGGTGGTGCCGACGATCCCGAACTGGACGCCCCCGGGCGACTCCGGCCAGCCCAGTGCGGAGGAGCTGAACAAGCTCACCGCGCCGCGCATCATGATCCCGGCGGCGAACACCGCCATCCCCATCGTGTACGGCCGCGACCGCCTGTTCGGCCGCCCGTTTTTCGTCAGCGTGGACGAGGCCGGAGGCTTCCTGTACCTCGGCCTGATGTTCTGCGAGGGCACGATCACCAGCTTCGACGCCATCTACATGGACGGCGTGGACATCACGGCGCCGAAGGGCCTGCTCAGCGTGGCCGGCGCGGCGGTGAACCAGCACCTCGGCATCGTCGGCGACGTGGTGGACCCGATCCTGCAGGCCGGCGCCGCGTTCGTCGGCGTGGGCGGCGGCAGCCCGCCGGCGTTCACCGACACCATGCCGGGCACCGCGTACCTCGCCCTGAAAATCCCCAAGAAGGCCAGCAAGGGCTTCCCGCGCATCGAGGCCATCATTCGCGGCCGCAAGGTGTACGACCCGCGCAAGGACAGCACCAACGGCGGCAGCGGCGCGCACCGCTTCGACAACCCGAGCACGTGGGAATTCAGCACCAACCCCACGCTGTGCTTCGCCGACTTCGCCGCCGTGCGCATCGGCTGGGGCCTGCACTGGCCGGGCGTGATCGACAACGCCAACGCCAACGACGAGCTGCTGAGCAACGGCCGCAAGCGCCGCGAGATCGGCCTGACCCTCGCCAACCCGAGCACCGCGCAGCAGTGGGTGCAGGGCTTCCGCGTGTACATGGGCGCCTTCGTGTCGTGGGAGGAGGGCGCGCTGCGCGTGATCCCCGAGCGTGCCGACGTGGAGGCCCCGTACGGCCTGTGGCTCAACCGCGACAAGAGCGCGGCGCCGTACGACTGGGTGTCGATGCCCGTGTCGGCGGGCCAGAACGTTGGCAGCGGCAACTTCACCATCAGCGCGCAAATCCAGCCCGACAAGTTGAACGTGCTGCAGGCGCTGGTCGCCAACACCGCCGGCTCGGGCAGCGTGCCCGGCTGGGTGTTCCGCCTGACCGCCGCCGGTCGGCTGGAGCTGTGGATGTGCAACGGCACCACGACCGCCACGGTGACCAGCGACGCGCTGGACCTGAGCATCACGGAGTTCCAGCACGTCGCCGTGCTGGTGGACCGCGCGGCCGGTGAGGTGGCCTTCACGCTCAACGGCGAGCAGGTGGGCGCAATCAAGACGTTCACCCTGACCGGTGCGCTGAGCGACGGCACCAGCGCGCTGCGCCTCGGCGGCCTGAGCAACAACGCCCAGAACTACTTCGGCAAGCTCGACGAAGTGCGGGTGTGGAACGCGATCAAGACCAGCGCCGACTACGCGCAGTGGATCGGTCGCGAGGTGTCGCCCGTGCCGGCCGACCTGATCGGCTACTACAAGCTCAACAGCCTCAACGGCAACACCGCGCGCGACGATAGCGCGAACGCGGCGCACGGGGCCGTCAACGGCACGCCGACGTGGACGCTGGGCAACCCGCAGGTGATCCCGGCCGGCGTGGCGTTCCACTTCGACGGCGACTACATCCAAGAGGACGGCCTGCGCCTGCGCCACCGCAGCAGCCGCACCTACCCCAACTCGATCATGATCGAGTACGTGGACGACAGCTACAACGTGGGCTGGCGCACCGCGCGCGTGCAGGTGGACGCCCCGAAGGTGACGGCCGGCATGCAGGGCCGCCGCGTGTCGCAGATCGAGCTGCCGGGCATCCACAACGCCGCGCAGGCCTACCGCGAGGCCGTGGAGCGCCTGAACTGGTTCCTGTCGGACCTCGAAGGCACGCTCGAAGTGTTCGACGAGGGCCTGAAAATACAGAACGGCAGCGTGATCGCGCTGACCCACCCGATGGGTCTGAACGCCAAGCTGTTCCGCGTGCGCCGCGTGCAGGGCGACGGCGGCCGCTGGATGCTCGACATCAGCGAGTACGACCCGGCCGGCTACAGCGACGCGGTGATCACCACGCCGACCATCCCGGACACCAATCTGGGCAACCCGCTGACGCCGCCGGCGGTGACCGGCCTGTCGTGCGTGGAGGAGCTGTTCTCGTACAAGAACGGCATCACCGGCAGCCGCGTGCGCGCGGTGTGGGCCGCCAGCAGCTACGCCTTCATCAGCGGCTACATCGTCGAGGGCTACGTCAACGGCACCCGCGTGTTCCAGTCGGTCTCGCTGCTCAACGAGGCGGTGACGCCGCCGGTCGAGGAGCTGGTCGGCGACGCGCCGGTGACCTACGAGGTGCGCGTGGCGGTGCAGACGCCGTACGCCGTGGGCGCCTTCACCACTGTCCAGACCACGGTGCTGGGCAAGCTGGCTCCGCCGTCGAACGTGCCGAGCCTGACCCTGCAGCAGCTCAAGAGCGATCAGGTCAAGCTCACGTGGGCGCCGGCCACCGACATCGACATCTGGCGCTACGAGGTGCGGCGCGCGCCGTTCGGCGGCACGTGGGCCAGCGCCACCCCGCTCGACCTCGTGGATGGCCTGAGCTACGTCGCCACCGGCTTGGGGCTGGGCACGTGGGTGTTCTTCGTCAAGGCGCGCGACACCGTGCGCAACGAGTCGCCGGTCGCCACCGCGCAGACCATCACGCTCACCGCGCCGCCGCCGGTCACCACCCTCACCGGCTTCGAGGTGGGCGGCACGCTGCGCCTGTCGTGGACGCCGCCGGCGGGCGCCGCGTACATCGCGCGCTATCGCGTGGCGTACTCCGACGTGCCGCAGACCTTCGAGCGCACGCTCGACGTGGTGGACACCCTGACGTTCTCGACCAACGAGGTCGCCGAGGGCACGTACGACTTCAAGGTCTACTCGGTGGACGACGCCGGGCGCGAGGCCGCGACGGCGCCCACGCGGCGCATCAGCGTGACCAGCGATCAGGAGGCCTTCCTCGCCGACGTGTACGACTTCGTGTCGCCCACGGTCACCAACATGATCAGCTGGACCCTGCGCACCGACCCGGCCGTGTACTGGGTCACCAACATGGGCGGGGTGTTCCTGAGCAACCCGAGCACGTTCCTGACCTTCCAAAACAGCGAGCTCGCCAACTACCACGCCGCCGGCGCCAGCCAGTGGCTGTCGGAGACCCACGACTTCGAGACCCTGCTGACCGGCAACTGGCTGCTGGAGTCGGACCTCGCGGTGCTGGAGGGCACGGCGACCGTGGCGCTGGAGCTGAGCCGCGACAACAGCGTGTGGGAGTCGTTCCCGAGCTCGCCGCCGGTGTCGGCCAAGGGCG
>DASWSY010000278.1:0-1606 GCA_036402415.1 Rhizobacter sp.
CTGAACACCGGGCCGCGATCGGGATGGTTCTCGACCAGTCGGTGGAACACGCCCATGTAGCCGTACACCAGGCCCGCCTTCTCGGCGGCGACGACGATGTCCGGGCCGTGCAGTTTCTGGCCTGCGCGCGCGGCCAGGTACAGGGTCACGATCTTGTCGAACTCCTCGCTGACGCGACGGCCCAGCTCGCTGTTGGCGCCGCCTCCCAGCGTGCGATCGAACAGCTCCAGCTCGGCCTGCGAGGTCGAGCCGCCTGCGGTGCCGCCCTGGGCGAGGTCGCGTTCGATCTGCTCGCCCAGCGTCGGCTCCTGGCGCGGCGCGCCGGACGAGGCGGCCGGTTCGCGCGGTACGCGCTTGCCCTGCCCCGGCTTTCGCGGCCGGCCGAAGAAGACGATGGCGGCGACGAGGATCAGGCCGGCGATCAGGATGCCGATCCGCAGCAGGGTCACGTCGGACATTCGTTGAACTCCTAATCAGAGGCCAGGGGCCGGAGGCCGGGGGTCAGTGGCCATTGGATTGAAACCTGCCGCGTTTGCTCTTGCTCTCACTGGTCTCCGACCTCTGACCTCTGAACCCTGCTTTACGCCACGCCCGCCAGGCGCGAGGCCTCGGCCAGGTCCACCGACACCAGGCGGCTAACGCCCGGCTCGCGCATGGTCACGCCGGAGAGCTGGTGCGCGGCTTCCATCGTCGCCTTGTTGTGGGTGACGAAGAGGAACTGTACCGCCTCGCTCATCTCGCTGACCATCTGCGCGAGGCGGCCGACGTTGGCTTCGTCCAGCGGCGCGTCGACCTCGTCGAGCAGGCAGAACGGCGCGGGATTGAGCCGGAAGATCGCGAACACCAGCGCCACGGCGGTCATCGCCTTCTCACCGCCGGACAGCAGCGAGATGTTCGACACGCGCTTGCCCGGCGGGCGCGCCATGATCGACACGCCGGTGTCGAGCAGGTCCTCGCCGGTGAGTTCCAGGTACGCGTGGCCGCCACCGAACAGGCGCGGATACAGCTCCTGCACGCCGGAATTGACGCGGTCGAAGGTGTCCTTGAAGCGGCCGCGGGTTTCGCGGTCGATCTTGCGGATCGCTTCTTCGAGCGTTTCCAGCGCGGTGGTGAGGTCGGTGTTCTGCGCGTCGAGGTAATCCTTGCGCTGCGCTGCCTCGGCGTGTTCCGCGATGGCCGCCAGGTTGACCGGTTCGAGTCGACGCAGCTTGCCGTCGAGATCGATGACGGTTTTTTCCCACACCTGCGGTTCGGCGTCCTCGGTTAGCGTGTTGACCACTTCCTCGAGCACGAAACCGGCCGCGACTATGGCCGCGCTGAGTTGCTCGGCCCTGAGCACGAGGGCCTGCTGCTCCAGTCGCCGCTGGCCGATGGCTTCGCGTTGCTGCAGCGCCTGTTCGTCGCGCTGGTGGCGCGTCTGCTCGAACTTGCGCAGGTCGTTGTCAATGCCGTCCAGCGTGGTGCGCGCCGCCGTCAGCGCCTGCTCGGTCTGCACGCGTTGTTCAAGCGCGACCTGGCGCTGTTGTTCGAGTGTCTGCACCGGGGCATCGCCCTCGGCCAACTGCGTGACGAGTTCTTCCAGCCGCGTATCCAACTGACCGCGCTG
>DASWSY010000279.1:0-5494 GCA_036402415.1 Rhizobacter sp.
GAGCCAGCCGGCGTTCAGGCGCGCCACCACGGCGAGCAAGGCGCGGTCCTTCGCGTGCGGCGGCAGCGAGCCCAGGGGCACCGGCGGCCGTGCGATCGTGGGCGTGAGCAGCACGTCGACGCCTTCGAAGAAGCGCGCCACGTCACGGGCGGCGCGGTGCAGCGTCTGCGCGGCGATGGCGTAGTCACTCGCGCTCAAGGCGCGGCCCAGCAGGCCCATGCCGTAGGCGGTGGTTTCGAAACCGCTGGCGTGCACCTTGCGGCCGGCCTGCCGCGCCGTAGCCTCGATGTCGGCGCGAATCTCGCCCGAGAGCACCGTGACGAAGGCCATCGCACAGGCCTCGCGTTCGATCGTCGGCGCGGCCTCGACCAGCTCGTGGCCCAGGCCTTGGAGCAGCGCGACCGCGTCGGCGAGCGCCGTGCGCGCCGACGCATCGACGACCCGGCCGAAGAGCGGCTCGGCGCTGAAGGCGATGCGCAGGCGCCCGGGCGGGGTGGTCACTTCGTCGAGGAAGGGCCGCGCCTTCGGCGGCGCGCCGTAGACCGCGCCGGGGGCGGCGCCGTCGGTCGCGTCGAGCAGGGCCGCGCTGTCGCGCACCGAGCGCGTGATGAAGCCTTCGTTGGCGAAACCCCGCCACAGCTCGCCCGCATCGACCGGCGTGCGGCCGCGCGTGACCTTCATGCCGAAGAGGCCGCAGCAGGCCGCCGGCACGCGAATCGAGCCGCCGCCGTCGCCGCCACTCGCGATGGGCACCATGCGCGCCGCCACCGCCGCGGCCGAGCCGCCGCTCGAGCCGCCCGCGGTGCGCGACAGGTCCCAGGGGTTGCGCGTGGGCCCGAAGAGCTCGGGCTCGGTGGTGGGCACCAGCCCGAACTCGGGCGTGTTGGTCTTGCCGACGAGCAGCACGCCCGCGCGCTTCAGGCGCCTGACGAGTTCGCTGTCGGTGGCGGCCGGCAGGTCGCGCAGCCAGCGCGTGCCGTTGCTGGTGGGCACCCCGGCCACGGTGGCGATCAGGTCCTTCAGCAGTATGGGCACGCCGGTGAAGGGCCCGTTGGGCAGCGGCCCGCGCGCAGCCTGGCGCGCCTCGTCGAACATCGTGCGCACCACCGCATTGACCTGCGGGTTGAACCGCTCGATGCGGCGGATGGCCTCGTCCACCAGCTCCAGCGGGCTCGCGGCGCCGGTGCGAACCAGCGCGGCCAGGCCCAGCCCGTCGAGTTCGTCGTACTGCGCGTCAAGCGTCGTCACGGCACCCTCCTTGCCCGTGTCGCAGGGCGGGCCATTCTCGCCGGCCTGCTGACAAAACGCTGTCAGCAGACCGGCTGCAAGATCATGCGCTCGCACTCACCCGAGGAGACCCCATGCTGAAGACCTACACCGGCAGTTGCCACTGCGGCGCCGTCCGCTTCGAAGCCGACATCGACCTGGCCGCCGGCACCGGCAAGTGCAACTGCTCGATCTGCACCAAGACGCGCAACTGGGGCGCGACCATCAAGCCCGACGCCTTCCGGCTGCTCACCGACGAATCGGCGCTGAGCGACTACCAGTTCAACACCAACAGCGCGCACCATCTCTTCTGCAAGACCTGCGGCGTGCGCCCGTTCGGGCGCGGCTACATCGAGCAGATCGGCGGTGACTACGTGTCGGTGCAGGTGGCCTGCCTCGACAATGCCGAGCCAGGCGAGCTGATCGCCGCGCCCGTGCACGTGTCCGACGGGCGGAACAACGCGTGGTGGAACTCGCCCGCCGAGACGCGCCACCTGTAGCCCGCCAAGGGCAGCGGCTGTGTAGCATCGCGCGGATGCACCCCGCCACCCTGCCCGCTCTCACCGCCGCGAGTGCAGCGCTGTGCATCGCCGCTGCCAGTGGCGCCCTGCCCCCGGGCCTGGCGTTCGTCTTCAAGCCGCTCACCACGCTGCTGGTGATCGCCTGGGCCTGGCCGCGCGGGCAAGACACCCCGGGGCAGCGCCGCCTGGTGCTCGTCGGGCTGTGGCTGTCGCTCGCGGGCGACGTGTTCCTGCTGTGGCCGAAGGAGGGGTTCTTGCCCGGGCTGGTGTCTTTCCTGCTCGCGCACCTGGCCTACATCGCGGCGTTCAGCCGGCCGGTGCGCTTCGCGGCCAAGCCAGGGGTGTTCGCGGTCTATGCCGTCATCGCGGCAGCCATCCTGAGCCAGCTCTGGGCCGGCGTGCCAGGCGGCCTGCGCCTGCCGGTGCTGGGCTACGTGGCGTGCCTGGCCAGCATGGCGGCGCAGGCGGCCGCCTGGTGGCGCAGCGCACCTGCTTCGCCGCTCGCACGCTTCGCGGCCCTCGGCGGCGTGCTCTTCATGGCCTCCGACAGCCTGCTGGCGTTCAACAAGTTCGCCACGCCGCTGCCGCTGTCGGCGCTGTGGATCCTCTCGACCTACTGGCTCGCGCAACTGTGCATCGCCGCGTCGCTGCGCGGCCCGCGCCAGCTCAGATGAACGCGAGCCGGCGATTGCTGCCGAAGGCGGCCAGGCCCGGCAGGGCGGCGTCGATCTGCGCCTCGCTGGCACCGAACCAGCCGAGCAGCGTGGCCGCGTACTGCGACACCGCGGTGGTGGGGATCCAGCGGCCCTGCAGCTCCCAGCTGTCGACGCCGACGTCGTCGGGGCCACCCAGCACGAGCTGCGGGAAGGTGCCGTAGCTCGCGCCCCCATTGACGGCGCCGCCGACCACGAGCTGGGTGTTGCCCCAGGCGTGGTCGGTGCCCAGGCTGTTGTTGGGCACGAAGGTGCGGCCGAAGTCGCTCTGCGTGAAGGTGGTGACGTCGGGGCCGAGGCCGAGCGTGTGCATCGCGGCGTAGAAGGCGCCGAGGGCGTCGCCCAGCTCGCGCAGCAGGTTGGCGTGGTTGCCGGTGGTGGGCGAGCCGCTGGCGATCTGGTTGCCGTGGGTGTCGAAGCCGTCGAGCGAGGCAAAGAAGATCTGCTTGTTGCCGCCCACCGTCGCGTTGGCCACGATCAGCTTGGCGATCTGGTAGAGCTGGCCGGCCAAACCGGTGGTGAATTCGCCGTCGCTGCCGACGAGCGAGGCGAAGGCGGCATCGAGCGCGGCCACCGCACCTGCGCCGCCGGGTTCGACCCCGACCAGCGCGCCGAGGCGCTCGGAGACGGCGAAGGCATCGCGCTGGGCGACGGCGTAGGCCTCGGCCAGGTCGTTGTCATGGCCCGCGGCGTAGAGCGCGTTGAGCGCGTCCTTGCGCGCCACGTTGGGGGCGGAGCGCTGCGCCTCCGGGGTGAGCACGTAGGCGCCGAACACGTCGCCCGGGGTGTCGGGCAGCACGAGCGGCGACATCGTTTCGGTCAGGCCGAAACGGGTGCTGCCGGCCACCGAGATCACCGGGTTGACGGTGCCGAGGGCGGCCGAAGCGCGGCCACCCCAGCCGCTGCGTGTGAGCGGGCTGGTGCTGCCGGTTTCCCACTCGATCTGCTGGTCGGAGTGCGAGAAGAGGTTGGCCGGCTTGTCGGGCGAGCTCTCGGGCAAGGCGCGGAACTGCGACTTGGTGAGCGGGCGCGCGAGCGTGCCGACGTTGAACACCGGCGCCAGGTCGCCGGCCGCCCACGCGGACGACAGGCCCGAGAGCGCCGGGTGCAGGCCGTAGTTGAGGCCGCTCATCGGCAGCAGGCTCGCCTGCGGGATGGCCAGGCCCCGGCGCACGCCGGCGTACTGGTTGTAGCGCGCGCTGTCGGTGGGCACGACCATGTTGAGGCCGTCGTTGCCACCGTAGAGGAAGACGCACACCAGCGCCTTGTAGTCGCCGGCCCAGGCGCGGCGCGTGCCGAGCGTGAGGTTGGCGAGCGTGCCCACGCCGAGCGCGCCGGCCAAGGCCGCGCTGTTGCGGACGAGCCATTGGCGGCGGTTCATGTTGAGTGCCGTGGAAGAGGTTTTGCGGTTCATGCTCGGGGTCGCCCTCAGCGTTGCACGTGGTAGTGCGGGGAGCCGTAGATCAGGAAGGCGGCGGCCTTCACGCGGTTCGCGCGCCAGTTGTTCGCGTCGCGGGCCGAGGTCCACCACTCGGTCGCGCGCACCACCTCGCTGCGCGCCGTGCCGGTGAGCGTGCGGCCGAGCGCGAGGTTGGAGAGGCGGTCGACCAGCACCCCCGCATCGGCCGCGTCGGCGGTGTAGGCCGACAGGTTCACGAGCGTGCCGAGCGGGTTGGCCGCACCACTGTTGGCCGCCGGCGTGCCGCCCCAGTCGAGCAGGTAGGTGAGGTAGTTGAGCCTCGCGAGCGCCGTGCTCGCGTTGTGGATGCCGAAGGCCGGGCCGACGAGCGAGGTGCCGGCCACGGGGTAGTCGGGCGGGTAGAAGTTGAAGACCGAGGGCGCGCGGAACATGTGCTGGCGCAGCTGCTGGCCCCACCACCAGCTCAGCGCGTCGCCGTCGGTGGTGCCGTTCAGGCCGCGCAGCACCCCGGTGAACATGAGCACGGGCTCGCGCAGCTTGCCGGTGCTGCGGCCGGGGCTGTCGCCGCGCGCTTCCGTGTCGAGCAGCACGGCGGCGACGGTGGCCGCGAGGTCGCCCCGCTGGCCGGTGCCGAAACTTCCGTAGCGTCCGGTCACGAATGCGTTGGCCACGCGCCCCACATACGCCGGCGACGGGTTGCTGCTGACCAGGTGCTGGATGAGCTGCTTGCCGATGAAGGGCGCGGTGTTGGGATGCGTCATCACGCTGTCGAGCACGGTCTCCAGCGCTTGCGGGGCCGTGTGACCCGCAGCAAGCGAGTAGCCGTTGAGCAGCGTGCGCGCGCCGGTGTCGTGGTAGCGCGCCACGGGCACCATGTCGCCGTCGTTTGCGCCGCCGTAGTAGCGGCAGTTGGCGCCGGTCGGCCAGCAGCCGTACGAGGTGGCGCCGCCGGCGGGATACGTCCAGCCGGTGAGCGCGTAGGCGTAGGCCCGCACCTGCTCGTTGGTGTAGGTCGGCGTGCAGGTGCCGCCGCGCAGCGTGCCGTTGGCATTGAGCTCGCATGTGCCGATGGAGAAGAGCTGCAGCAGCTCGCGCGCGAAGTTCTCGTTCGGCGCGTCCTTGTCGTTGTTGGCGTTGTTGAGGAAGTCGCCCATCACCGGCGACAGCGTCACCTTCTTCAGCACCTGGCGGTAGTTGCCGAAGGCCTCGCGCAGCAGGACGTTGTGGTAGTTGCGGAAGCCGTAGGTGCCCGAGACGTCGAGGTTGTTGACGACGACGATCTGCTGCAGCGCATAGGCCACACGCTGGCGCAACTGGTCGGAGCGGCCGAGCGCGTTGCGGTAGAAGTCGGACAGCAGCGGCTCGGTGGACTGGTAGTCGCGCCAGCAGTTGGCGCCGCGGCCGGTGCAGAAGTCGCCGGAGCCGGTGTACTGGTGCACCGAGCCGTCGCCGCCGCTGGTGTAGCGCGAACTGTCGAGCTGCATCTGCGCGGCGATCCAGGCCGAGGCGCCTTGCGTGCGCAGGCTGTTCACGAGCGCTTCGGTCGGGCCGAAGGTGGCCTGGTCGGCCAGGCG
>DASWSY010000280.1:0-6421 GCA_036402415.1 Rhizobacter sp.
GAGGCCTCGAGGTACGGGGCCTCCTGCCAGCCCGCGGCCGCGCCCACCATGCCCGACATCACCACCGGCAGCTCGACGGGCCAGCCCTGCACGATCGACGCGAACGCGTCGGCGAAGCGCCCGCGCGAGGCGAGCAGCCCCTGGTCATCGGTGCGCTCCTCGAGCAGCGCACCCCCCTCGCCCAGAAGGTAGGCCCGGCGGTGCGTGGTGCCCCAGTCGATGCCGATGATGCGACGCATGGTCATCGCCCTCGCTTGGACTCGAACACCCGCTGCAGCAGGCAGAAGACGAAGAGCAGCCCGCCGATGACGATGCGCGTCCACCACGAGCTGAGCGTGCCGTCGAACATGATCAGCGTCTGGATGATGCCGAGGATCAGCACGCCGAAGAGCGTGCCCACCACGTAGCCCACGCCACCGGTGAGCAGCGTGCCGCCGATCACCACCGCGGCGATGGCGTCGAGCTCCAGGCCGACCGCATGCAGGCCGTAGCCCGACAGCATGTAGAAGGTGAACACCACGCCGGCCAGCGCCGAGCAGAAGCCGCTGAGCGTGTAGACGCCCACGATGGTCGAGCGCACCGGCAGGCCCATCAGCACCGCCGAGTGCTCGCTGCCGCCGATGGCGTAGACCGTGCGGCCGAACTGCGTGTAGTGCGCGATGAAGACCGCCGCCAGCACCACCACGATGGCGATGAGCGCGCTCAGGGTGATGGAGGCTTCACCCCACACCGGCAGGCGCCACTGCGAGATCTCGGTGTAGGTGTTGTTGGTGATGCTGATGGAGTCGATGCTGATCAGGTAGCACAGTCCCCGCGCGAGGAACATGCCGGCCAGCGTCACGATGAAGGGCTGCAGCCGGAAGCGCTCGATCAGGAAGCCCTGCAGGGCCCCGAAGACCGTGCCGATCGCCAGCACCAGCGGCAGCACCACCGCCGGGCTCCACTGGTGCTTCTCCACCAGCGAGGCCGACACCATGGTGGTGAGCGCGATGACGGAGCCCACGGAGAGGTCGATGCCACCCGAGAGGATCACGAAGGTCATGCCCACCGCCACGATGCAGAGGAAGGCGTTGTCGATCAGCAGGTTGAGGAACACCTGCGACGAGAAGAAGCCGGTGTAGCTGACCGAACCGGCGGTGGCCATCGCGACGAAGAGCGCGATGGTGACGGTGAGCGGCAGGTACTTGGGATCCAACTTCGTCGTCCTCGCGAAAGCGGGGACCCACGGGTGGCGCTGTTCGTGGATTCCCGCTTTCGCGGGAATGACGTTCGGCGATGCGCTCATGGCTTGGCTCCCACCGGTGCGCGGACCACCAGGCTCCGCACGCTCTGCCGGAACTCGGGCGATTGCAGCATCATCACGAGGAACACCACCACCGCCTTGACGACGAGGTTGACCTCGGGCGGCACGCCCATGGAATAGATCGCATAGGTGAGCGTCTGGATGATGAGCGCACCCAGCACGCTGCCGGCGAGGCTGAAGCGCCCGCCGTTGAGCGAGGTACCCCCCAGCGTGACGGCGAGGATGGCGTCGAGCTCCATCAACTGGCCGGCATTGTTGCCGTCGGCGCTCTTGACGTTGGAGCTGATGAGCAGCCCCGCCACGCCGGCGCACAGGCCGCAGAAGGCATACACCGACAGCGTGATGAGCCGCGCCTTGACGCCGGCCACGCGCGCCGCGGCCGGGTTGATGCCCACCGCCTGGATGAAGAGGCCGAGCGCCGTGCGCGTGACCACCCACCACAGGAGCACGAACACCGCCGCCACGATGAAGAGCGAGAACGGGATGCCGAGCAGGTAGCCGCTGCCGATGAAGAAATACGGCGCGTAATAGATGGTGATGATCTGCCCGTCGGTGATGAGCTGGGCGATGCCGCGGCCGGCCACCATCAGGATCAGCGTGGCCACGATGGGCTGCATGCCCACGCGGGCGACCAGCACCCCGTTCCACACGCCGCACAGGAGCGCCACGCCCAGGGCCGCGGCAATGGCCACCGGCATCGGGAAGCGGCTCACGTGGGTGGCCACGCCGTTCTGCACCACCAGCGCGCCTCCGATCATCCAGGCGGCGATGGCGGCCGTGATGGCGACGGTCGCGCCCACCGAGATGTCGATGCCGCGGGTGGCGATCACGAGCGTCATGCCCAGCGCCACCAGCATCAGCGGCGCCGCGCGGTTGAGGATGTCGATCAGGCTGCCGTAGAGGTGGCCATCGCGCCACTCCAGGCGCAGGAAGTTGGGGTTGAAGGCTGCGTTGAGGATGAGCAGCAGCAGCAGCGTGACCACAGGCCACGCGAGTCGGTGTTCGAACAGTTTCTTGATCATGCGTCTGCCGCGATCAGGTGATAGACCTCTTGCTCGCTGCTGCCGGCCGGCAGTTCGCCGACCTTGCGGCGGTCGCGCAGCACGGCGATGCGGTGCGAGACGCGCACCACCTCGCCCATTTCCGACGAGATGAAGAGGATGGCCATGCCGCCGTCGGCGAGCGCGAGGATCTTGTCCATGATCTCCTGCTTGGCCGCGACGTCGATGCCGCGCGTGGGCTCGTCGAGGATGAGCAGGCGCGGCTCGGTGGCGAGCCAGCGGGCGAGCATCGCCTTTTGCTGGTTGCCGCCGGACAGCAGGCCGATCGGCGTGTCGATGCTCGCCGTCTTGATGCCCAGGGCCTTGACGAAGCGCTCGGCCAGCTCGGCCTGCTGTTCGCGCGAGAGCGTGCGCGCAAAGCCGTGCTTGGCCTGCAGCGCCAGCGCGATGTTCTCGCGCACCGAGAGCTCGGCGACGATGCCGTCGGCCTTGCGTTCCTCCGGGCACAGCCCGAGGCCGTGGCGCACCGCGTCGGCGGGCGACTTGAGGTTCACCGCCTGGCCGTCGATGCGCAGCGTGCCGTGGTCGGCGTCGGCCAGGCCGAAGAGCAGCCGGGCGAGTTCGGTGCGGCCCGAACCGAGCAGGCCGCCCAGTCCCACCACCTCGCCGGCGTGCAGCGTGAGGTCGAGCGGCTGGAGCTGGCCGCGCTGGCCGAGGCCTTGCGCATCGAGCAGCGGCACGGCGCCGTCAGGGCGTGCCGCGCGCGTCTGAACCTGGCCCTGCGCGGCGGCGAGCTCACGGCCCACCATCGCCGTGATCAGGGCCGACGCGCCCAGCGCCGAAGCGGCGTACTCGCCCACCAGCTCGCCGTTGCGCAGCACGGTGATGCGGTCGGAGATGGCGTACACCTGCTCCAGGAAGTGCGTGACGAAGAGGATCGCCATGCCCTCACTGCGCAGGCGGCGCAGCGTGTCGAAGAGGCGCGCCACCTCGTCCTCGTCGAGGCTGGAGGTGGGTTCGTCGAGGATGAGCACCTTGGCCGAGACGCTGAGCGCCCGGGCAATGGCCACCATCTGCTGGACCGCCACCGAATAGCTGTCGAGGCGGCGCGTGACGTCGATGCGGATGTTGAGGCGGGCCAGCCATTCCTCGGCCTCGCGGTTCATGCCGGCCCAGTCGATGCCCCATGCGCCGAGCGCCCCTTTGCGCGGGTAGCGGCCGGCGAAGATGTTCTCCGCCACCGAGAGGTTCGGGCAGAGGTTCACCTCCTGGTAGACGGTGCTGATGCCCAGCGCCTGGGCATCCTGGGGCGACTGCGGCGCGATCGGCCGGCCGCCCAGCAGCATCTCGCCGGCATCGGCGGCATACACGCCGGTCAGCACCTTGATGAGGGTGGACTTGCCGGCGCCGTTCTGCCCCATCAGGGCATGCACCTCGCCGGGAAAGAGGCGCAGCTCCACGCCGTGCAGGGCACGCACGCCGAAGAACTGCTTGGACACGCCGCGCAGGTGCAGCAGCGGCTCTGGAGTGTGGTCGGTCATGGCACGCAGGCTCAGCTCTTGTTCTTGTTGTACACGTCGATGAACACCGCCGCCAGCAGCACCAACCCCTTGATGACCTGCTGGTAGTCGATGCCGATGCCCATGATGGACATGCCGTTGTTCATCACACCCATGATGAAGGCGCCGATCACCGCGCCCATCACCTTGCCGACGCCGCCCGAGGCCGAGGCGCCGCCGATGAAGCAGGCGGCGATCACGTCGAGCTCGAAGCCCAGGCCGGCCTTGGGCGTGGCGGTGTTCAGGCGCGCGGCGAACACCAGCCCCGCCAGCGCCGCCAGCACGCCCATGTTGACGAAGGCGAAGAGCGTGAGCCGTTCGGTCTTGATGCCCGACAGGCGCGCGGCCTTCTCGTTGCCACCGAGCGCGTAGACGCGGCGGCCGAGGGTGGTGCGGTGGGTGACGAAGTCGTAGACCAGCATCAGCACGACCATCACGATGAGCACGTTGGGCAGGCCCTTGTACGAGGCCATCACCCAGCTGAACGCCACGATCGCACCGGCGAAGAAGAGCGTCTTGCCGAGGAAGAACGGATACGGCTCGTCGTCCATGCCGTGTTTCGCCTGGTGCCGGCGCGCGCGCATCTGCACCGCGAACCACACCACCGCGGCGATCACGCCGATGGCCAGCGACGTGATGCGCATGCCCTCGTCGGCGAACACGTCGGGGATGAAACCCGAGCTCAGACGCTGGAAGGCCACGGGGAACGGCCCCACCGACATGCCGCCCAGCAGGGCCAGCGTCAGCCCCTTGAACACCAGCATGCCCGCCAGGGTGACGATGAAGGACGGGATGCGGCGGTAGGCCACGCACCAGCCCTGCGCCCCGCCGATCACCCCGCCGGCGACCAGGCAAACGAGCGTGGTGGGCACCGGGTGCCAGCCCATCTGCACCATCAGCACCGCGGCCAGCGCGCCGATGAAGCCGCACACCGAGCCGACCGAGAGGTCGATGTGGCCGGCCACGATCACGAGCAGCATGCCCAGCGCCATGATGACGATGTAGCTGTTCTGCAGGACGAGGTTGGTGAGGTTGAGCGGGCGCAGCAGCGTGCCGTCGGTCAGCACCTGGAACAGGCCCATGATGACCACGAGCGACAGCAACATGCCGTACTCGCGCATGTTGGCCTTCAGGAAGTTGCCGTGCTCCTTGCGGACGGGCGCTATCGTGGTGGGGGCCACGCTGCTCATGCGGCGACCTCTTCGGGTTGGTGGACGGCGCTGCCGGCCTTGACGATGGCGCGCATGATTTTTTCCTGCGAGGCTTCGGCGGCGCTGAACTCGGCGACGAAACGCCCTTCGTTCATCACGTAGAGGCGGTCGCACATGCCGAGCAGCTCGGGCATCTCCGAGGAGATCATGAGGATGCACTTGCCCTCTTCGGCCAGCCGGGCCATGAGGCTGTAGATCTCGAACTTGGCGCCGACGTCGATGCCGCGCGTGGGCTCGTCGAGGATGAGCAGCTCGGGCTCGGCGAAGAGCCACTTGCTCAGCACCACCTTCTGCTGGTTGCCGCCGGACAGGTCGACGACCGCCTGGTGCACGCCGGAACTTCGGATGTTGAGCTTGCGGCGGTAGTCGACGGCCACCGTGTGCTCGCGGCCACCGTCGATCACGCCGCCCTTCGACACGGCGCGCAGGTTGGCCAGCGTGATGTTGCGGCGGATGTCGTCGTGCAGCACCAGGCCCAGGCCCTTGCGGTCCTCGGTGACGTAGGCGATGCCCTGCGCGATGGCACGGTCGATGGTGCTGACGTCGATGGGGCGGCCGTTCTTCAGCACCTCGCCGCTGATGCGCTGGCCATAGGCGCGGCCGAAGAGGCTCATCGCAAGCTCGGTGCGGCCCGCGCCCATCAGGCCGGCGATGCCGACGATCTCGCCCCGGCGCACGCTGAGGTTCACGCCCTTCACCACCTCGCGGGTGGCGTGCAGCGGGTGGTGCACGCGCCAGTCGCGCAGCTCGAACACCACCTCGCCCGGCCTGGGGTTGCGCTTCGGATAGCGGTCGGCCATCTCGCGGCCGACCATCAGCCGGATGATGTGGTCTTCGCTCGCCGGCTGCTCGCGGCAGTCGAGCGTCTCGACGGTGCTGCCGTCGCGCAGCACGGTGATGGAGTCGGCCACCTTGGCGATCTCGTTGAGCTTGTGCGAAATCAGAATCGACGAGATGCCCTGCGCCTTGAGCTGCAGCAGCAGCTCGAGCAGCGCCTCGCTGTCGCTCTCGTTGAGGCTGGCGGTCGGCTCGTCGAGAATGAGCAGCTTCACCTCCTTCGCGAGCGCCTTGGCGATCTCGATGAGCTGCTGCTTGCCCACGCCCAGGTGGGTCACGAGCGTGGACGGCGATTCGTTCAGGCCCACCTTCGCCAGCAGCTCGCGGGTGCGGCGATGCGCCTCGCCCCAGTCGATCACGCCGTGGCGTGCGGGCTCGTTGCCGAGGAAGAGGTTCTCGGCGATCGACAGGAGCGGCACCAGCGCCAGCTCCTGGTGAATGATGATGATGCCGAGCTTCTCGCTGTCGGCGATGCTCTTGAAGCGGCGCAGCTCGCCCTGGAAGTGGATC
>DASWSY010000281.1:0-8603 GCA_036402415.1 Rhizobacter sp.
GCAGCGTGTCGAGCCCGCGGCCGCGCAGGCGCAGGTCCCGACCGAGGTCGATGGCGAGCTGCACGTTGGCGCGGGTCTGCGGGCTGTCCGGCTGCGGCCCGGCCGCAGTGGGCGCCAGGGTGTCGAGCTGGATCACCGCGACGTCGTTGTCGAGGCTGGGCGCGTCGGACTGCGAGACGTCGATGCGGCCTTCGTCGATGTTGATGCGCCCGTCGAGGTTGAGCGCCTGGTCGCGCAGGCGCACCGTGGCGTCGCCGCTGGCCACTACGCGGCGGTCGACGCGGCCGAGCGCGAGCAGGCGCTCGGCCGTCACGCGCAGGTCGGCCTGTGGCGTGGCGCCCAGTTGCGCGTTGCCTTCGGCGCGGACGTTGCCGTCGCCCCCGCGGAACAGCAGCCGTTCGAGCGTGGCGCGTTCGCCATCGAGCGCGAGCGCGAGTTCGCCGTCGGTGAGGCGCACGCCTTGCAGCAGGTTGGCCACCTCCAGCCCGCTGCCGGTGACCCGGCCGCGCGATGTGGGCGCGCCGAGCTGGCCGCCGAGCGTCGCATCCGCCTGCAAGCGCCCGCCGATGCGCCAGCCGGCCGGCAGCCACGCACTCCACACGCCGAGGTCGCCCACGCGCAGGCTCAGGCCGCCGTCGAGCGCCGCGTCGGCACCGGGCACCACCGCCGCGCGCTCGGTGCGCAGGGTCTGCGTGCCGCTCAGTTCGCCGAGGCCGCTGCCGCGCACCGACTCGTTGAGCCGCCACACGCCGTCGCGCGCCGTGGCCGACATGCGCAGCTCGCTCAGGCCGAGCGCGCGGGTGCCGGCGGCCTGCGTGATGCGCAGGTCGCCGCCTTGCCGTTCCAGCGCCACGTCGGCTTGGAAGCCTTGCGCGCTGGTGGCCTTGATGCGCGCGCCCATGCGCAGGTCGCCGCCCCAGCCCATGTGTGGCTGCAGCCGCGCGAGCCACGGGGCGATGGCGAGCGGCTCGAGCTGCGCGTCGAGCTCCAGCTTCGGTGGTGCACCCGCCGTCGCGGCGGCGTCGTAGCGGGCCTGCTGCCAGCGCAGCCTGGCGCCGAGCAGCTCCACGGCGTTCGGCGCCAGTGCGATCTGCGAGAGCCCGCCGCCCGGTGCGAGCTGCACCGTGGCCTGCAGGCTGCGCGCCTGCACCCACGGCGTGGCGCCCTCGTCGGGCGGTGCGGCACGCAGCTCGGCGATGTCGGCACGCCATGCGCCGCCGCCGGCGTCTGCGGGTTGCCAGCGGCCGGTGGCCTGCAGCGAGAGCCGGCCGCCGCGCGGTGGGGCCCGGCCCTGCGACACGGCGGCATCCGTCCACGCGGGCGGGCGCAGCGGGCTGCTGGCGAGCAGTGCGATGCGGTGCTCGCGCAGGCTGCCGTCGAGCTTGGCGTCGACGGTGTCGAGCCGCTGTTCGCCGCGTGTCAGCGCTGCGGCCTGCAGCACGAGCGAGAGCGGTGCGTCGGGGTCGCTGGGTGTGGCGGTCCATCGGGCCTGGGCGCTGCCCAGCCGCCAGGTGCCGCCGTCGATGCGTTCGGCCTGCACGCGGCCTTCGGTGCGCAGCGCAGGCCAGGCGCCGCTGGCGCGGGCATCGGCCTGCAGCGAGCCGCTGCGAGGTGCCCAGGTGCTCGCGCCGGGCACGAGTTCGAAGAGCGGCGTGAGTGCGGCGAGCGCGGGGGCGTCGATCTCGACGTTTCCGCGGTCGGCCTTCGCGTCGGTCGCCAGTGTCAGCTCCGCCTGGGCGCGCGCATCGGCGGCGCGCACGTCGGCCGCCAGGCGCGCGCTGCGCGCGGCCGATGCCAGCGTCACGTCGGCGCGCAGTGGCACGCCGGCGAGGCGGCTGTCGCGCAGGGCCACACGGGCGTCGGCCTGCACGAGCAGCAGACGCTCACGCAGCGGCACCGGGCGTGCGGCCGTCGCGGTGGAGGGCGACGACGCGGCGCTCGCTGGGGGCAGGGCCGAGGGCGGCACGGTGAACGACGCGTTCCATTCGCCATTCAGCACATGCGGCCCGCGCGCCCAGCCGCGGGCGGTGCTCGGCGCCGTCCACCAGTCGGTGGGGTCGAAGCGCGCCAGGCGCCCGCTCGTGCGGCCTTGCCACTGGCCTTGCACGTCGCGCTGCACGTCCGCTTCCAGTCGCGCCTGTGCGGGGCCGGCCGCCAGCGTGGCGCGCAGGTCGCGCACCTGCAGGCTGCCGTCGGCGGGCAGGGCCAGGCGGCCGTCGAGCAGCACCTGCACCGCCTGCGCGGCGCGCCGCCGCAGCGTGCCGCGCAGGTCGGTGTGCAGTGTGGCGATCAGGCCTGGCGCCGCCGCCGGCGACGCGCCGCCGGGCGGCGGCACCCCTTCGAGCTGCAGCTTGAGCGGGCCGCTCAGCGTGGCGGGTGCCAGCGCCTCGTGCAGTTGCCGCATGTTGACGTCGGCCAGCGCGAGCTCGAGCGTGAGGGCAGCCGGGTCCCAGCGGCCGCTGCCCTGCACGCGGCCGGCGGGGCGGCTGCCTTGCAGTTGCAGGTCGAAGGCCGGCAGCTCGAGCCGCGACAGGTTGGCCGGGTCGCCCTGCAGCGTGGCCTTGAGCTGGCGCACCGGCAGGCGCAGGCCGCTCCAGGGTCCGGGCAGGGCGTTCACCAGGTCGAGCTCGACGCGCAGCGGCTGCTGGCGGCCATCGCCCTGCGCCACCGCGCGGCCGCTCAGGCGCGTGGCCGGCAGGCTGGCGGCGAGGGTCGACAGGTCGAGCTCGCGCGTGCTGGCCTGCAGCGCGGCGATCGGCCAGGGCTCGAAGGGTGCGAGCGTGGCATCCGCGCTCAGTTGGGCGCCGGCACCGGCGTCGAGCTGCGCCTGCACGCGCGGGCGCGGCAGCGTGCCCGAGAGCTCGGCGCGTGCCTGCAGCGGCTGCGCGGCGCCGGGCAGGCTCGTCACGGTCACCTGCCCGCTCAAGGCCATGTCGCCTTCGCTGCGCAGGCTGAGCTGTGCGTCGGCCTGCCGCTGTGCCATGCGGGCCGACAGGCGCTGCACGCGGTGCACGCTGCCGGCTTCGGCGCCGAGGTGCAGGTCGGCCGCCACCGCCTCGATGGGCGGCAGGGTGTTGACCTGCACGGTGCGCACCGCGAGGCCCTGCAGCGCCAGCTCCAGCGGCAGGCGCACGTGCCGTGGGGCGCCCTGGGCGGGCGTGGTGTCTTCCGGGCCGGGGCGTGTCTGCACCTCCACACGCTCGGCCTGCGGCGCCACGAGCGTGAGGCCGATCCACGCGCCGGGGTGGGGCCGCCAGCGCCATTGCAGGTCGCGCCAGGCGAGCTGCTCCACGCTCACCGTGAGCGTGGCCGATTGCCACTGCAGGCGCTCGGCCGAGAAGGCGCCGCCATCGGGCCGGCCGCGCATGCCGCTGACCTGCAGGCCCGGCACCCGCTGCAAGGCCCAGCCGAGGCCGCTGTCGGTGCGTAGCCAGGCCACGCCCACCGCGAGCAGCACCGCCAGCGCCACCAGCAGCACGAGCACGCCCAGCAGGCTGCGCAGCAACCAGGGGTGACGGCGTGAGGTCTCTTCCATGGCCATGCTCAGAAGGCCACGCCCACGTTGAGGTGCAGGCGGAACTTGCGCAGCTCTTCGCCATAGGCCAGGTCCAGGCTCACCGGCCCGATGGGGCTGCGGTAGCGCAGGCCTGCGCCCACGCCCACGGCGGGCTTCAGGTTGCCGAAGCTGTCGGCCGCACGGCCGGCGTCGACGAACACCGCGCCCCACAGCTCGGGCATGCGCTTGAGCAGCGGGCGCGCCGCCTCGACGCTGGTGGTGAAGATCACGCGCCCGCCGGTGTCCACGCCGTTGACCTGCGGGGTGAGCGAGCGGTAGGCGTAGCCGCGCACCGAGTCGTCGCCGCCGGCGCGGAAGCGCAGCGACTCGGGCACCACCACGTCGTCGCGGGTGAACACCTGGCCGAGTTCGAGGCGGCCCTGGCCGTACCAGCGCCCGCCCAGGGGCCAGTAGCCCCGGTAGCGGCCATAAAGCCGGGTGAACGGCCCGCGTGCGGCGGGTGGCTCCGACTCGGCCATGCCCGCGCCGATCTGCCCCGTCCACACGTTGCCGCGGGTGGGCAGCAGCAGGTCGTCGATGTCGCGCCACACGCCGTGGTAGTGCAGGCCGAGGGCGTTGGCCTGCTCGCGCCCGAGCGCGCTGCGCCGCAACGAGCGCTCGAACTCCACGAACACCAGCCGGTCGATCGGCCGCGTGTCCTGCGCGCGGCCGGCGCGCACGCGGCCGGAGACGACGGTGTCGGTGTCCGACTCGATGCGATCGGCCGAGCCGCCGACGAGGTTGCGCCACAGCCGGGGCCGGGTGTGGCTGCTGAGTTCGCCTTCCCACGAGCGGCGCAGCTGCGAGAGCTCGAACTTGTTGCGCGCCACCGCGGCCCAGCCGAAGGGCCGGCGGTGCACGTGCTCGACGGTGCCGCGCACGCCCACGTCGGCGCTCACGCCGATGCCGAAGGTCGCCTCCTGCAGCTTGCGTTCGCGCAGCCGCACGTTGACGGGGGCGGCCGAGGGGTCCTCGGCATCGGGCCGCACCGTCACGGTCGCACGGTCGAAGAGATTGGTGCTCTGCAGTCGCTCCTGGAAGTCGAGCAGCAGCGCCTCGGTGGCAACGGTGCCGGGGTCGAAGTTGGCGATGTTGCGCACCGTCTCCTCGTCGTGCGCCTTGAGGCCGCGAATGCGCAGCGGCCCGGTGCGGTAGAGCGGCCCGCTCTCGGCCACGAGCGAGAGGTCGGCCGTGTGGCCGTCGGCGTCGACCTGCGCCGAGGTGTCCTGCCAGTTGGCGTCGAGGTAGGCCTGCGCGCGCAGCTGCGCCAGGGCATCGCGCTTGCCGCCGCTCCACAGCGGGTTGCGGAATGCGGCGCCGGGCGGCAGTGGCCAGTTGTGCCGCAAGGCTTTCTGGGCCTCGCGCGCATGGGGCTCGTCGCGCGCGGTCGCGTCGGCCAGCGGGCCCAGCACCTTGATCTCGACGTCGCGCACCTTCACCTGGGGCCCCGGCTGGACCCGCACGCGCACCACCGGCGGGTCGCCCGCCTCGCGCGAGACTTCGACCTCCGGGGTGAAGTAGCCCTCTGTCTTCAACAGTTCGCGCGCCTGGTCGGGGGTCGAGGCCACGAGCCGGGCGATCTCGGTCTCGGTCAGGGTCGCGCCGGCGGCGATGGTGTCGAGCCGTGCCAGGTCGAGGTGGGTTTCCAGCAGCTCTTCCAGCTCGCCCGGTGCCTCGATCTCCAGGCGCACCGGCGGCGGTGGGCCATTTTTACCGGCTTCGTCGCCATTGGTGGCACACCCCGTGGCGATGAGGCAGCCCGCGAGCAGCAGGGCAGCGCGGAGGGCGGACGGGCGGCGGGTCATGCGGTCGTCCGGGCAAGGATTGTTCCTTCCCGCGCTGCGGCCGGGGCGACACGACCAAGGTCACATCCGGGCGGCGTAGGGGGCCATGACGGCTGGTGGCGGCGATAAGCTGCGCGCATCAGGAGGTGTCCCATGTCACTGCCCTCACGCAGCCTCGCTCCGCTGCTGCTCATGCTGGCCGGCGCCGCCGCGCAGGCCCAAGGCTCACGCGAGCCGCCCTGTCCACCCGACACGCCCCGCGAAGACTGCCCCGCCCCCGACGAACAGGACCGGCGCGTGCGCAACAACGAGGCCGCCGCACCGCAGGTGGTGGGCGACGCCCCGCTCGACCCGGCAGGCGGCGCCGGCAACCCGCCGCCCAATCTGCGCTTCGAGCGCGGCCCGCTCAAGGTGCGCAACTTCGGCGTGAGCCTGGCGGTCGACCGGGTGCTGTCGCCGCAGTGGGTGCTGGGCGGCATCGTCAACGTGTCGAGGGGCAAGCTGCAGCGCCAGCAGACCGAGTTCGACTCCACCTTCGGCGACCCGCCGACCGTGATCCGCACCGACACCACGGTCGACACGCGCAGCACCTCCCTGGCCGCCTCGCTCAGCTACTTCACCCGCGATGCGATCGCGATCGACGGCGCGTTCTCGCTCATGCGCACGCAGCTCGAGACGCGCCGCATCAGCAACGACACCGACCAGTTCACCGGCGAGAACGTGAGCAACGCCTGGGGCCTGTGGCTGAGCGCGAGCCGCATCTGGCGCTTCGGGCCGCGCGCCCTGGTGCCGCAGGTCGGCCTGGAATACACCGACACGCGCACCAAGCCGCTCGCCGCGATCTACCAGGACCTGTCGGACCCGTTGAACGGCGACAACGGCACGGTCGGCTTCACCGTCGGCGAACAGAAGCAACGGGTGCTGGCGAGCGTGATCGGGGCACAGCTCCAGCAGCCCGTGAGCCTGCGTTTCGGCACGCTCACGCCCTACGGCCGCGTGACCTGGCGGCAACGCCTGTGGCGCGATGCCGCTCCGGTGCTCGGCTCGAACAGCAACGGCCTCACCCGCGAGCTCGACCCCGACAGCGCCGAGAGCCGCAGCTCCATCGGCCTGGCAGCCGGCGTGGTGCTGCAGCTCACCCGCGGCATCAGCAGCTTCGTCGACGTGTCGCACCGGCGCGGGTCGAACGACCTGCAGGAGACGCGTGTCGGCCTGGGTCTCAAGTTCGAGATCTGAGGATGCATCGCGGCCTGCTCGTGCTGGGGGCGCTGGCCCTCGTGGCTTGTGCGGGCGGGCCCGCGCCCCTGCCGGCCAACCTGAGCGAAGAGCAGCTCATGATCGTCGACTGCCTGCTGCCCGGGCAGGTGCGGCAGCTCGGCAACTTCGCCACCTCGCTCTCGGCGCGCAGGCCGCAGAAGCTGCCGGCGCACGAGTGCGCACAGGCGGGCGGCGAGTTCGCGCTGGCGTCGAAGGACCCGGCACGCGCGCTCGCCATCTGGCTGCCGTTTGCGCAGCAGGGCCAGGCAGAGGCCCAGACGCAGGTGGGCGAAATGTACGAGCGCGGCATCGGCACCGTGGCCGACCCTGCCACCGCCGCGTCGTGGTACGCCCGGGCGGTGGCCCAGGGCGACAGCCGCGCCATGATCAATCTCGCCTCGCTGCACGAACGTGGCCTGGGCGTGAAGCGCGACCCGGTGCTCGCGGCGCGCCTCTTCCGGCAGGCGAGCGGGCAGGCCGGCGTGCCCGGGCGCATCACCATCGACCTGGTCGACCCGGTGATCGTCGTGCCCACGCCCGATCAGGAGGGTGCCGCGCCGCTCGTACCGCTGCGCGGCGAGGGCGTGCGGCGCGAGATCCGCGGCAAGGTGAGCAGCGATGCGGGCCTGCGCCAGTTGATGTTCAACAACCGGCCGCTGGCGGTCGATTCGCAAGGGGTGTTCCGCGCGGAGATCGATCTCCTGCCGGGGGGCGCCGACGCGCGCTTCACCGCGGTGGACCGCCAGGGCGGCCAGGCCTCGCTGCACTTCCGTGCGGTGCCAGCCGGCAGCTCGCCGCCGCCGCCGAGACTGAACCACGGCCTGCCGCCCGCGCGCTTCCACGCACTCATCATCGCCAACCAGGCCTATCGCCACTGGCCGAAGCTCAACAACCCGGTCAACGATGCGCAGGACCTCAAGCGCATGCTGGAGCAGCGCTACGGCTTCGAGACCACGCTGCTCATCGACTCGACGCGACGCGATCTCTTCGCCACCTTCAACACGCTGCGCAGCAAGCTCAAGCCCGAGGACAACCTGCTCGTCTTCTACGCCGGCCATGGCGACATCGAAGAGAGCACGCAGCGCGGCTACTGGGTGCCGGTCGACGGCGAGAAAGGCAACCGGAGCAACTGGGTCTCGGTGGTCGACGTCACCGACCAGATCAACGCGCTCGGCGTGCGCCAGGTGCTGGTGATCGCCGACTCGTGCTACTCGGGCACGATGGCACGCACCGCGCTGCCGGTGGCCGACGCCGACCTCGTGGGCGAACGACGCTGGGAGGCGCTGCGCGCCATCTCGCAGCTGCGCGCGCGGGTGGCGATGACGAGCGGCGGCCTGGAGCCGGTGGTCGATGGCGGCGCCGGGCGCAATTCGCTGTTTGCGAGCAGCCTGCTGGAAGTGCTCGACGCCGTGCGCGAGCCGATCGAGACCCGACGGCTCTTCGACGCGGTGGCCGCGCGCTTCAGCCTGCGCGCGCAGCGGCTGCGGGTGCAGCAGAAGCCGCAGTATGCGCCGATCCGGTTCGCCGGCCACGAGGCGGGGGATTTCGTCTTCGTGCCCCGGCGCTGAGAGCGTTTGCGGTATAGATGCGGGGCTGCCACGTCCCACTCCGCGCGCCCCGCGTCCGCACCATGAAGCACGCCCTCCTGTCCCTGGCCCTCGGCCTGGCCGCCGCCGCCGCGGCCGCCCAGCCCTATGCCGGCCCGCTCTTCGATGCGCACCTGCACTACAACGTCGAGGCCTTCGACGCGCACCCCATCGACGACGTGATCGCCCGCATGCAGCGCAGCGGCGTGCGTGCGGTGATCGCCAACAGCCGCCCCAACGACGGCACCAAGTCGCTCGCCGGCGCGCGCGAGGCGACGAAGAAAGCCGGCGTCACCGTGGTGCCCTTCGTGCGGCTGTATCGCAATCGTGCCGACTACACCGGCTGGCCGCACGACCCGAGCATCGTCGAGATGGTGATGCGCGAGCTCGCCGCCGGCACCGCCGCAGGGCCCTACCGCG
>DASWSY010000282.1:0-10439 GCA_036402415.1 Rhizobacter sp.
ACACGAGCATGAAAAACATTATGCACAAGTGATGTGGCGACTGAAACCGCCATGAGCGGAGCGTGGTTGAAAAACAAAATATCGTGAAAAGCCGCCGGTCCCCATGCCCTCGGCACTCGGAACCGGTCTACTACGACAGCGGCCATCTCACCCGCTCGGGAAGCGCCCGCTGGGCGCAGGCGCTGGCCGTACAGATGGGCGGTGGCCCGACAGCCCTGCGCCATCAGGCTGGCTACTGAAACGGGCTCGACCGCGCCTCAAAAGCGAAAAGGCCTGCAGATGCAGGCCTTTTTCATGGAAAGCGGAGCGTGTCAGGCAGCCTTCTTGAGCGATTTCACCGCCTTCAGCACCTCGTCGACGTGGCCCGCGACCTTGATGCCGCGCCACTCGGCACGCAGGATGCCGTCGCCGTCGATCAGGAAGGTGCTGCGCTCGATGCCCTTGACCTTCTTGCCGTACATGATCTTGTTCTTGACCACGCCGAACATGTGGCACAGCTTCTCTTCGGTGTCGGCGATCAGTTCGTAGGGCAGTTCGAGGTTCTGCTTGAACTTGTCGTGCGAGGCCATGTTGTCGCGCGACACGCCGAAAACCACGGCGCCCGACTTCACGAAATCCTTGTGCCGATCCCGGAACTGCATCGCTTCGGTCGTGCAACCCGGCGTGTTGTCCTTGGGGTAGAAGTACAGCACGACCGTTTGCCCGGCGTATGCCTGCGGCGTGAACTTCACGCCACCGGTTGCGAGCGCTTCAAATTCCGGGAGGGGTTTATTGAGGGCTGGCGTCATGAAGAATTCTGGAGTTGCGCCCTGTAAGGCGTAGCTCGTGATTATAAGGGTTCGCGGGTGGCCGAAGCAGCGCCCGGGTGGTCCCCAAAACGCGCGAGGGGCTCAGCCCAGAAGCAAGGCGGCCACGACCTTTCGGCTTTCGCCGGCGAGCACGTTGTAGGTCCGGCAGGCGGCGGCCGTGTCCATGGTCTCGATGCCGATGCGTCGGGCCATCAGGGTGCGCAGCAGAAGGGGCGGCGCAAAGCGGATGCGCTTGCCGCTGCCGAAGATCACGAGCTCCGGGCCCAGCTGGGCGAGACGGTCGAAGTCGGCCTCGGTGAGCGCCTCGAACCCGCCGGCGCCCCAGGGTTCGACGTCGCCGACCCAGGGGATCACGATGCCGCTCGTGTGGGTCACGCCGTTGACCGACACGGCCTCCGGCATCAGCCCTGAGATGACGTTCACGCCTTCGATGCGATCGGGTTGCAGCTTCAATTCACGGATCCGGAAAGTGCATTGCCTCGCACGAGCGAAGCAACAGGCGTGGAAGTGGGGGCGATCGGGGATAATTCTAGGCTTTGCGCCGCTTTGGAGACCGTGTTGAAGCCCATCGTCAAGTCCGGCAAATTGGCCAACGTGGCCTACGACATCCGCGGGCCGGTGCTGGAGAAGGCCCGCCAGATGGAGGACGAGGGCCACAAGATCATCAAGCTCAACATCGGCAACGTGGCGGCGTTCGGGCTGGAGCCGCCCGACGAGATCGTGCAGGACATGATCCGCAACTTGCCTTCGCAGGTGGCCGCGGGCTACACCGACAGCAAGGGGCTCTTCGCGCCGCGCAAGGCCGTGATGCATTACACGCAGGAAAAGCGCATCCCCGGCGTGACGGTCGACGATGTCTATCTCGGCAACGGCGCCTCCGAGCTGATCGCGATGAGCCTCAACGCGCTGCTCAACAACGGCGACGAGGTGCTGATTCCCGCGCCCGACTACCCGCTGTGGACGGCCGTCACCGGCCTGTCGGGCGGTACGCCGGTGCACTACGTCTGCGACGAGCAGGCGGATTGGATGCCCGACGTGGCCGACATCCGGCGCAAGGTCACGTCGAACACGCGCGCCATCGTCGTCATCAACCCCAACAACCCGACCGGTGCGCTTTATCCCGAGAGCGTGCTGCTCGAGATCATCGAGGTCGCGCGCCAGCACCAGCTCATCGTGCTGGTCGACGAGATCTACGACAAGACGCTGTACGACGGCCACACGCACACCAGCATGGCCTCGCTTGCCGACGACGTGCTCTTCGTCACCTTCAACGGCCTGAGCAAGAACTACCGCGCCTGCGGCTACCGCGCCGGCTGGATGGTGGTGTCGGGCGAGAAGCGCCACGCGAAGGACTACATCGAAGGCCTCAACATGCTGGCCTCGCTGCGCCTGTGCGCCAACACGCCGGGGCAGCTTGCGATCCAGACGGCGCTCGGCGGGTACCAGAGCATCAAGGATCTCGTGGCGCCCACCGGCCGCCTGGGCCGCCAGCGCGACCTGGCGTACAAGCTCCTGACCGATATCCCCGGCGTCACCTGCGTCAAGCCCAAGGCGGCGCTCTACATGTTCCCGCGGCTCGACCCCAAGATCTACCCCATCCAGGACGACCAGCAGTTCGCCTACGAGCTGCTCGCCGAAGAGAAGGTGCTGATCGTGCAAGGCACCGGCTTCAACTGGACGCAGCCCGACCACTTCCGCGTGGTCTTCCTGCCCAACAGCGACGACCTCACCGACGCGATCGGCCGCATCGCGCGCTTCCTGCACCACTACGCCAAGCGGCACCACTGAGACAACACCTATGAAGCCCATCCAAGTCGGCCTCCTCGGCATCGGCACCGTCGGCAGCGGCACGTTCAACGTGCTCCAGCGCAACCAGGAAGAGATCCGCCGCCGCGCGGGCCGCGGCATCCAGATCACCATGGTGGCCGACCTCGACACCGCCCGCGCCAAGTCGGTGGTCGGTGACGCGGCCAAGGTGGTGAGCGACGCCCGCGAGGTGATCGCCAATCCAGAGATCGACATCGTCATCGAGCTGATCGGCGGCTACGGCGTGGCCAAGACCCTGGTGATGGAAGCCATCGCCGCGGGCAAGCACGTGGTCACGGCCAACAAGGCATTGCTGGCCGTGCACGGCACCGAGATCTTCGCGGCCGCCCACGAGAAGGGCGTGATCGTCGCCTTCGAAGCCGCCGTGGCCGGTGGCATCCCCATCATCAAGGCGCTGCGCGAAGGCCTCACCGCCAACCGCATCGAATGGATCGCCGGCATCATCAACGGCACCACCAACTTCATCCTCTCGGAGATGCGCGCCAAGGGCCTCGACTTCGACGTCGTGCTGAAGGAAGCGCAACGCCTGGGCTACGCCGAAGCCGACCCGACCTTCGACATCGAAGGTGTCGACGCCGCGCACAAGGCGACCATCATGAGCGCCATCGCCTTCGGCATCCCGGTGCAGTTCGACAAGGCCCACGTCGAAGGCATCACCAAGCTGCAGGCGGCCGACATCAACTACGCCGAGCAGCTCGGCTACCGCATCAAGCTCCTGGGCATCACCAAGCGCCGCGACGACAAGAAGGGCATCGAGCTGCGGGTGCACCCGACGCTGATCCCGTCCAAGCGCCTGATCGCCAACGTCGAAGGCGCGATGAACGCCGTGGTCGTGCACGGCGATGCCGTCGGCACCACGCTCTATTACGGCAAGGGCGCGGGCTCCGAGCCCACCGCCTCGGCCGTGATCGCCGACCTCGTCGACATCACCCGCCTGCACACCGCCGACCCCGATCACCGCGTGCCGCACCTGGCCTTCCAGCCCAAGGAGCTGGCCGACACGGCGATCCTCGGCATGGACGACGTGGTCACCTCGTTCTACCTGCGCCTGCAGGTGGCCGACCAGGCGGGCGTGCTGGCGCGCATCACCGGCATCCTCGCCGAGCGCGGCATCTCGATCGATGCGCTGCTGCAGCGCGAGTCCGCCGAAGGCGAAGCCCAGACGGACGTGATCATCCTGACGCACGACACGACCGAAGGCGAGATGAACAAGGCCATCGCGCAGATGCAGGCCCTGCCGACCGTGCTCGCCCCGATCGTCCGCATCCGCAAGGAAGAGCTGAACTAAAGCGCCCCCATGAAGTACATCTCCACCCGCGGCGACAAGACGCCGCGCGGCTTCTCCGACATCCTGCTCGAAGGCCTGGCGCCGGACGGCGGCCTGTACCTGCCCACGCACTACCCCATCGTCACCCGCGCGATGCTCGCGAAGTGGCGTGGCCTTTCGTATGCCGAGCTGGCCTTCGAGATCCTGTCGCTCTACATCGACGACATCCCGGCCGCCGACCTGCGCCGCCTGGTCGACAAGACCTACACGCCCGAGGTCTTCGGCACGAAGGAGATCACGCCGCTCAAGCAGGTGCAGCCCGGCCTGTACCTCGAAGCCTTGTCGAACGGGCCCACGCTCGCCTTCAAGGACATGGCGATGCAGCTCCTCGGCAACCTCTTCGAATACGAACTGGGCCGCCGCGGCGAGACGCTCAACATCCTCGGCGCCACCTCGGGCGACACCGGCAGTGCCGCCGAATACGCGATGCGCGGCAAGCAGGGCGTGCGCGTCTTCATGCTCTCGCCGCACGGGCGCATGAGCCCCTTCCAGCAGGCGCAGATGTTCAGCTTGCAGGACGCCAACATCCACAACATCGCCATCGAAGGTGTGTTCGACGACTGCCAGGACATCGTCAAGGCCACCTCCAACGACCTCGAGTTCAAGCGCAAGCACCGCATCGGCACGGTGAACTCGATCAACTGGGCGCGCCTCTTGGCCCAGGTGGTGTACTACTTCGCCGGCTACTTCCAGGCGACGCAGAGCGAGCAGGAGCGTGTGAGCTTCTCCGTGCCCTCGGGCAACTTCGGCAACATCTGCGCCGGCCACGTGGCGCGCATGATGGGGCTGCCGATCAAGCGCCTGATCCTCGCGACCAACGAGAACCGCGTGCTCGACGAATTCTTCCGCACCGGCACCTACCGCCCGCGTGCGAGCGCCGAAACGTACGAGACCTCGAGTCCGTCTATGGACATCTCCAAGGCCTCGAACTTCGAGCGCTTCGTCTTCGACCTGCTCGGGCGTGACGCCGACCGTGTGCGTGAACTGTTCCAGACCGCGCTCGTGCGCGACGGCCATTTCCAGCTCAGCGCGGGCGAGTTCGACCGCATCTCGGTCTACGGCTTCTTGTCCGGTCACAGCACGCACGCCGATCGCGTCGCGACCATTCGCCAGACCTACCAGGACTGCGGCATGATGATCGACACCCATACGGCCGATGGTTTGAAGGTCGCGCGCGAGTTCCTTGAACCCAGCGTGCCGATGATCGTGCTCGAGACCGCGCTGCCCGCGAAATTCGCCGAGACCATCGTCGAGGCCCTCGGCCGCGAGCCCGACCGGCCGGCGGCGCTGAAAGGCATCGAAAACCTGCCCAAGCGCTTCCAGGTGATGAAGGCGGACGCCGCGGCGGTCAAGGGCTACATCAGCGCCAACACGTGAGCACGCGAATGAAGGTCGTCGGCTTCAGCGGGTATTCCGGCTCGGGCAAGACGACACTCATCGAGAAACTCCTAGGCCGCCTGAAAGCGGCGGGGCAGCGCGTCTCGGTGATCAAGCACGCGCACCACCGGTTCGACATCGATCATCCGGGCAAGGATTCCTATCGCCACCGCGAAGCCGGCGCCTTCGAGGTGGTGGTGGCGTCCAACCGGCGCCTGGCCAAGGTGCGCGAGTACGAGCATGAAGCCGAGGTCACGGTGCACCAGCTGCTGGCCGAACTCGTCCCCTGCGACTGGGCCATCGTCGAAGGCTTCCGCCATGCCGACCTGCTGAAGATCGAGGTCTGGCGGGCCGAGACCGGCGAGCCGGCGCACTACCCCGACGACCCCTTCGTGATTGCCGTGGCGACGGACGCGCCGCAGCGCCTGCCGGTGCCGACCGCGCTGCCCGTGTTCCATCTCGACGATGCACAGGCCGTCGCCGATTTCCTTCTGTCCCGGGCCGACCGCCATGAATACATCTCGCCCTTCGACGCTCCTGACGCTTGACGAGGCGCAGGCGCGCCTGCTCGGCGCCGTGTCGCCGCTGGCCGAGACCGAGCTCGTCACCACCTTCGACGGCCTGGGCCGCGTGCTGGCGCAGGAGCTGCGCTCAGAAGTCGACGTGCCTTCGGCTGACAACAGCGCGATGGATGGCTACGCCTTCCGGTGCGCCGACGTGCCTGCGGCCGGCACCGTGCTCCCCGTCAGCCAGCGCATCCCGGCCGGCACGGTCGGGGCGCCGCTCGAGCCTGGCACCGCCGCGCGCATCTTCACCGGCGCGTTCGTGCCGGATGGTGCCGACACGGTGGTGATGCAGGAACAGTGCGAGGCCCTGGACGGCGCCGTGCGCATCAACACCGAGCCACAAGCCGGTACGGCGATCCGCCGCCGTGGCGAAGACCTCTCGCGCGACGCCGTGGCGCTGCCGCGCGGGCTGCGCCTCACGCCGCAGGCCCTGGGCCTGGCCGCCACTGCCGGCGCCGCCACGCTCACCGTGAAACGCCGGCCGCGCGTGGCGCTGTTCTCCACCGGCGACGAGCTCGCCATGCCCGGCGAGCCGCTGAAGCCCGGCGCCATCTACAACTCCAACCGCTTCACGCTGCGTGCGCTGATTCAGGCATTGGGCTGCGAATGCACCGACCTCGGCATCGTGCCCGACCAGTTGGCCGCCACGCGCGATGCCCTGAGGCGCGCCGCGCAGGGCCATGACCTCATCGTCACGAGCGGCGGCGTGTCGGTCGGCGAGGAAGACCATCTGAAGCCCGCCGTGCAGGCCGAGGGTAGCCTCGACCTCTGGCAGATGGCCATCAAGCCCGGCAAGCCGCTGGCGTTCGGCAGCGTGCGCCGCGCCGACGCGGGCAAGGCCTGGTTCGTCGGCCTGCCAGGCAACCCGGTGTCGAGCTTCGTGACCTTCCTGCTCGCGGTGCGGCCGCTGCTGCTGAAGTTGCAGGGCGCCACCGCGCTGCACCCGGTGGGCGTGCCGATGCGCGCCGATTTCGACTGGACCCGCGCCGACAGGCGCCGCGAGTTCCTGCGCGCCCGGCGCAACGAACGTGGCGGCCTCGACCTCTTCGCCAACCAAGGCTCGGGCGTGCTGACTTCCACCGTGTGGGCCGACGGCCTGATCGACAACCTGCCCGACACCCCCATCCGCGCGGGCGACACCGTGCGCTTCATCTCGCTCGCGGAGTGGGTGGCATGAAGATCCGCGTGCGTTACTTCGCCTCGCTGCGCGAAGCGCTGGGCGCCGGCGAATCCGTCGAGGCGGCCGAGGGCAGCACCGTGGCCCACGTCCGCGACGCGCTCATTGCCCGTGGCGGCGCCCATGCGCAGGCGCTGGCGCGCACCCGTGCCGTGCGCACGGCACTCGACCAGACGCTGTGCGACGAGTCGGTGGCCGTGCACGACGGCGCCGAGCTGGCGTTCTTCCCTCCGGTCACGGGCGGCTGACCGGTCGCGTCAGGCCGCCAGCGCCCGCTCGGCCCTCTCCAGCGCCGCCCAGGTGCGCTGCACCGCTTCTGCCGATGCCGCGCTGTGCGGCGGGCGCAGCGTGTCCGCCATCCAGCCCTGGCGCGCCAGCACGGCCTTGAAGACCGAGGGATTGGGCTCGGCGAAGAGGGCGAGCGAGAGCGGTGTGAGCGCATGGTGCAGGCGGCGCGCTTCGGCCAGGTGGCCTTCGCGGGCACTCGCCACCAGGCGGGCGTAGTGCTCTGGCAGCAGGTGCCCGGCCGCGGCGATGGCGCCGGCGCCGCCCGCGCAGACGGTGTTGAAGATGCGCGCATCGTCGCCCGCCAGCACGGCCAGGCGGCCGTCGGCGATGAGCGCGCGGGTCTTTTCCTCGTCGCCGCCGCAGTCCTTGAGGGCGCGGATGTTGGGGTGCTCGGCCAGCGTGAGCAGGGTGTCGAGCGTGAGCGCGACGCCGGTGCGCGCGGGCACGTCGTAAAGCACCAGCGGCACCGGCGAGGCATCGGCCAGGGTGCGGAAGTGCGCGATGAGCCCCGCCTGCGCCGGCCGCAGGTAGTAGGGTGCAGAGACGAGCAGTGCCGCAACCGGGCGCTGCGCGATGTGACGCAGGTGCGCCAGCATCTCGTCGAGCCGTGTCCCGGAGAGGCCCATGATCACCGGCTTGTCGCCACAGCTCGCCAGCACGGCATCGAGCACGGCCAGTTGTTCTTCATGCGAGAGCGACTCGGCCTCGCCCGTGCTGCCGCAGGGCACGAAGCCGGTGATCGGCGTCTGGGCCAGACGCCCGGTCAGCCGCTTCAGCGCGGGCAGGTCGAGGTGCGCGCCCTGGAAGGGCGTGACGAGTGGAATCCACAAACCAGAAAGATCGGCGAACTGACCCACGAGGGTTCTCCTTGAACGACAGACCGGTGGAGGGTCCGCGTCGGAAGAGCTCGGTTCAGCGTGGGGAAGGGGGGAGGCCTGCCGTGAAGTCTGTTCCGTCGCTCGCCTGACGACGGAACTGCAGCGCTCCGGTCAGATGAGCGTCTGCTTTTTGGCTTTGAGCGCGCACGCGGCCCGGCCCGAAGGGCAGGTGAGCTGAGCGGCGTGGCGCGACGGCATGGGCGGCATTGTGTCCCACAATCGGAGCCCATGGCCAGCCCGCGCGTGAGCATCCAGACCGACGATTTCGACCTCGCCGCCGAGGTCGCCGCCCTGCGGGCGGGCGACGCGGGCGTGGGCGCCGTGGTCAGCTTCGTCGGCACCGTGCGCGACCGCAGCGACGGGCAGGGCGTGGAGCTGATGGAACTCGAGCATTACCCGGGCATGACCGAAAAATCCATCGAGGCGATGATGGACGAGGCGCAGCGCCGCTTCGACATCCGCGCCGCCCGCGTCGTCCACCGCGTCGGTGCGCTCAGGCCGCAAGACCAGATCGTGCTGGTGGCCGTGACCTCGGCCCACCGCGGCCAGGCGTTCCAGGCCTGCGAGTTCCTGATGGACTACCTGAAGACCCAGGCGCCGTTCTGGAAGAAGGAGCACACGCCCGAGGGCGCACGTTGGGTCGATGCGCGCGTGCACGACGACGAGGCGCTCGCACGCTGGGGCATCGCCAGCGGGAACGCCGCCGCATGAGCCCGAGCTTCCCCTACGCGCAGATCCTGGCGGTGGCCGCCGGGGCCTCGGTCGGGGCCGTGCTGCGCTGGGCAGCGGGTCTGTGGCTGAATGCCCACGCCTCCGGGTTCGCCTACGGCACGCTTGCGGTCAACTGCGTCGGGGGCCTGCTCATCGGGATGGCGATGGTCTGGTTCGACCGCAGCCCCCACGAGCTGCTGCGGCTGCTGCTGGTGACCGGCTTCCTGGGCGGGCTCACCACGTTCTCGGCCTTCTCGGGCGAGTCGCTCGCGCTGCTGCAGCGTGGCGAATACGGCTGGGCGCTGGTCCATGCCCTGGGTCACGTCGTGGGCTCCCTGGCGTGCGCCGCAGCGGGCTTTCGTTTGATGCGCATCATGCTGGCCTGAGCCCTGCGCTTGAAAACTGGCGAGACCGCCTCAGATCCCCTGCATTCGGAGGATTCCACCCATGCGTCTCGACAAGCTCACCACCAAGTTCCAGGAAGCCCTGGCCGAGGCCCAGAGCCTGGCACTGGCCCGCGACAACCCGTACATCGAGCCAGTGCACGTGCTGGCCGCCATGATCGCCCAGACCGACGGCCCCAAGGCCCTGCTGGAGCGTGCCGGCGTCAACACCGCCAAGCTGCAATCGGCCCTCGATGCCGAGATCAGGAAACTGCCCCAGGTGCAGGGCGGCGAGCAGGTGCAGGCCGGCCGCGAAACCGGCGCGCTGATCCAGGCGTCGGAGAAAGAAGCCACCAAGCGCGGCGACCAGTACATCGCGAGCGAGATGTTCCTGCTCGCCGCCGCCGACAGCAAGTCCGTCGGCCCCATCGTCAAGGAACACGGCCTGACCCGCAAGGCGCTCGAAGCCGCGATCGACGCAGTGCGTGGCGGCCAGAAGGTCGACAGCCCCGAGGCCGAAGGCCAGCGCGAAGCGCTCAAGAAGTACACGCTCGACCTCACCGAGCGCGCCCGCATGGGCAAGCTCGACCCGGTGATCGGCCGTGACGACGAGATCCGCCGCGCCATCCAGGTGCTGCAGCGTCGCACCAAGAACAACCCGGTGCTGATCGGCGAGCCGGGTGTCGGCAAGACCGCCATCGTCGAAGGCCTGGCCCAGCGCATCGTGGCCGGCGAAGTGCCCGACACGCTGAAGAACAAGCGCGTGCTGGTGCTCGACATGGCCCTGCTGCTGGCCGGTGCCAAGTACCGCGGCGAATTCGAGGAGCGCCTGAAGAGCGTGCTCAAGGAAGTGGCCCAGGACGAAGGCCAGACCATCGTCTTCATCGACGAGATCCACACCATGGTGGGCGCCGGCAAGGCCGAAGGCGCCATCGACGCGGGCAACATGCTCAAGCCGGCGCTGGCGCGCGGCGAGCTGCATTGCGTGGGCGCCACCACGCTGGACGAATACCGCAAGTACATCGAGAAGGACGCCGCGCTCGAGCGCCGCTTCCAGAAGATCATCGTCGACGAGCCGACCGTGGAGGCGACGATT
>DASWSY010000283.1:0-6881 GCA_036402415.1 Rhizobacter sp.
TGTTTCGCAGCTACGAGGCAGGTCGCAGCGATTACGTGACGATGATCGCCAACTACCTGCCGCTGCAGGACGCGTATGGCGGCCCCAACTACTTCTCGATGGATCCGAACGCGCTGTACGAGATCCACATCGACAACAACGGCGACGCGCGCGAAGACATCACCTTCCAGTTCCGCTTCCGCAACGCGCTGCGCGACACCAACGGCAAGACGCTCCCCGTCGGTGGCGAGGACGTGGCGATCCCGCTGATCCAGTTCGGCCAAGTCGCCAACGTGCGCGATGCGAACCTCAACCTCAGCGAGAGCTTCACGCTCACCGTCGTGCGCGGCGACCGCCGGCGTGGCAACGCGCAGGCCGTGACCAATGCCGCCAACGGCGCCACCACCTTCGACAAGCCGGTCGACAACATCGGCGTGAAGACCATCCCCGACTACACCACGTATGCAGGCCGCCACGTCTACACGATCAACATCCCGGGCTGCGGCACGCCGGGCAAGGTGTTCGTGGGCCAGCGCAAGGACCCGTTCGCCGTCAACCTGGGCACCATCTTCGACCTGGTGAACGCGCCGGTGAGCGTGATCACCGACCGCCAGTTCGCCAACGCCGCGCCCAACACCATCGACGACAAGAACGTCACCTCGCTCGCGCTCGAAGTGCCCACGGCCTGCCTGACGCAAGGCAACGAGCCGGTGATCGGCGGCTGGACGACGGCGAGCCTGCGCCAGGTGCGCCTGCTCGACCCGACGCCGCGCGCCGGCCACCAGACCACCGAGAAGCCCGGCGGGGCCTGGACGCAGGTCTCGCGCCTGGGCATGCCGCTCGTCAACGAGGTGGTGATCGGCTTGAAGGACAAGGACCGCTTCAACAGCGCCAAGCCGGTCAACGACGGCCAGTTCCTCAGCTACGTGACCCGGCCCACGCTGCCCAAGCTGCTGGAGATCGCGCTCGGCCTGCCCAACATCGCGCCGACCAACTACCCCCGCACCGATCTCGTCACCACCTTCCTGACCGGCATCGCCGGCGTGAACCAGCCGCGCAACGCCGTGGCCTCCGAGATGCTGCGGCTGAACACCACGACGATGCCCGTGCCCCTGGCGAGCCAGAACACGCTGGGCGTGGTGGGCAACCTCCTCGCCGGCGGCAACGACATGGCGGGCTACCCCAACGGCCGACGCCCGAACGACGACGTGGTCGACATCTCGCTGATCGCAGTGATGGGCGGGCTGTGCGTGGCCAACGGCGACACCAACGCGCTCGGCTTCGGCCCCGCCTGTCGCCCCTCGGCCGTGCCGCTCGGCACCACCGCCTTCCAGCTGCACGACGCGGTCGACCAGTCGCGTGCGACGCTGCTGCCCGGCTTCCCCTACCTGGCCACGCCCCTCGGCGGCACGCAGTGAGAAGGAGCACGACCATGACGACCCGATTTCATCGACTTGTCCTGGCGCTCGCGGCGAGTGCCGCGATGGCCGGCTGCGGCGGAGGGGGCGGTGACGACAGCCCGCCGCCCTTGACCGAGGTGCCCGACGCGGCCCTGGTTTCGCCCGACGCGTACATCCAATTCGCCCGCAGCCTCGGCCCGGACGACAGCGCCGAGCCCCTGGCGCTCGGGCGCCTGGATGTGGCGCCGACCAGCGAAACCGAGGAACCGGTCTCGCTCGACCGACCCTAGAGCACGACCTTGACCATCGGGTGCGTAGTGAGCGTGCGGTACAGCTCGTCGAGCTGCTCGCGGCTGGTGGCGGTGATGGTGACGGTCACCCCGAGGTACTTGCCGCCGCTGCTCGGGCGCATCTCGACGGTCGAGGCGTCGAAGGTCGGGTCGAAGTTCCTCGCCACCTGCGTGACGGCATGCACGAACCCGTCGACGTTCTCGCCCATCACCTTGATGGGAAACCTCGACGGGTACTCGATCAGCGACTCTTCGGGAGGAATGGTCTTCATAGGGATTGCGTGCGCTTGGCACGCTGGTAGGCCTCGTAGAGACGGGCATATGTGGGCCCCGGGCGCCCACGCAAGGCACCGTGGCCGACTGGCTGCCCGTCGATCGTGGTCACGGGCAGCACTTCCTTGCTGGCCGAGCTCAGCATCACCTCGTCGGCCGAGAGCAGGTCGGCCTCGGCCACCGGGCGCAGGTTGAAGGCGATGCCTTCCTCCTCGCACAGCTCGCGGATCAGCTCGTAGCGGATGCCCTCCAGCACATGCTCGCTCTTGGGCGGGCCGAGCACGGCGCCTTCGTGCACCACCCACACGTTGCTGGACGAGGCCTCGGTGAGGAAGCCGTCGCGCAGCAGGATGGTTTCGGCCGCGCCGTGGTCGGCCGACATCTGGCGTGCCAGCACGTTGCCCAGCAGCGAGATCGACTTCAGGTCGCCGCGCTCCCAGCGGAAGTCGCGTGCGGTGACGCAGGCCACGCCCCGGTGCCGCTCTTCGGCGCTCGGCTGCACCAGCGGGTTGCTCATCATGAAGACGGTCGGCTCCAGGTCGACCGGCATCACGTGGTTGCGAGGGGCCACGCCGCGTGTCACCTGCAGGTACAGCGCCTGGTCGTCGTCGGGCTGGCCGGCCACGAGCTCGCGGCACAGTTCCAGCCAGCGCACCGCGGTGTACGGGTTGGCGATGCGCACCTTGGCCAGGCCTCGGCCGAGGCGCTCCATGTGTTCTTCGAATCGGAAGAAGCGCCGCCCATACACGGGCAGCACCTCGTAGATGCCGTCTCCGAAGAGGAAGCCGCGGTCGAGCACCGAGACCTTGGCATCACGCAAGGGCAGGAACTCGCCGTTCAGATAGCACAGACTCGTGGAGATCGCGGCCATGGTGCCTCCTTTCGAACAACAGGCGGGCAGGCGCGCAGCCCGGTCAGGTTACTTGATCCAGAGCCGGACCGCATCCCATGCCCGACCCAGGATCCCGGCCTGCTCGACCGCGGTCAGCACCACCAGCGGCCGCTCGGCGACCACGGCGCCGGCGGGCGTCGTGACCTTGACCGTGCCGACTCGCTGGCCTTGCGCGAGCGGCGCGACCAGGGGGTCGGTGCGCTCGATGCGGGTCTGCAGCTTGGCGCCTTCGCCCTTGGGCACGCTCACGAAGAGGCCGCCGGTGCTGCCCAGCCGCGCGTCGTTCTGCTTGCCCTTCCACACCGGCACGGTGGCCAGCGCCTTGTCGGCCTCGAAGAGGCGCACGGTGTCGAAGGCCTGGAAGCCCCAGTTCAGGAGCTTCTGGCTCTCGTTGGCCCGCGCCTCCATCGAGGCCGTGCCCATCACCACGCTGAGCAGGCGGCGCTTGCCGCCGCCGGCGCCGGTGGCGGCGAGGTTGGGAAAGTCACGCTGGGCCGAGATCACCATGCAATAGCCAGCCGCTTCGGTGTAGCCGGTCTTCATGCCGTCGACGCTCGGGTCGCGCAGCAGCAGCACGTTGCGGTTGTTCTCGTTGGTGGCCGGCGAGCCCTCGAAGCGGTATTTCTTGATCGAGTACAGCGGGTAGTGCTCGGGGAAGTCGCGGATGATGTGCGAGGCGATCACCGCCATGTCGCGCGCGGTGCTCTTGTGCCCGGCCTCGGTGAGGCCCGGCGCGTTCTTGAAGGTGGTGTTCTTCAGGCCCCAGGCCTGGGCCTGGCGGTTCATCATCGCCACGAAGTTGTCGACCGAGCCGCCCACCCCTTCGGCGAGCACCACGGCCGCGTCATTGCCCGAGTTGACGATCAGCCCGCGCAGCAGGTCGGCGACCTTGGGCTGGCTGCGCGGCTCGATGAACATCAGCGACCCGCCGCCCTTGCGCTCCTGCCACGCGCGCACCGACACCGGCAGCACCTGTTCCATCTGCAGCTTGTGTTCGCGCAGCGCGGTGAAGACGAGGTAGGCCGTCATCAGCTTGGTGAGCGAGGCCGGGTCGGACGGCGCATCGGCCTCGCGCTCGGCCAGGGTCTGGCCGGTGGTGATGTCGACCAGGATGTAGCTGCGCGCGGCCACCTCGGGCGGCGTGGGCATCTGGGCCTGCGCGAATGTGCAGGCGAAGGCGAACAGAAGAGCGAAGAGCTTTTTCATGCAGGAATCGTTGTGATGTTGAAAGCAGGGGGTGCGCACACGAGACTCTTATGAGCCGTGCCGCACCACCAAGTTCTTGAGCAGCGTGAGTTGCCCATGAAAAAAATGCCCGGCACCGGGAATCACCACCACCGGCAGCGCTTGCGGGCGCGCCCAGTCGAGCGTGGCCGCGAGCGGCACCACGTCGTCGGCCTCGCCGTGGACGACCAGCGTGCCTTCAGGCGCGGGGGGCACCTGCTGCTTCTGGGTGGAGGGGGCGATGAGCGCCAGCCATTTCGGCTTCGCCTCGGCGGGCAGGCGGTGCGCCGCTTCGGCGGCCACGTAGCCGCCGAACGAAAAGCCGGCGAGCACGAAGGGCAGCGACGCATCGCGGTGCGCCGCGATCACCGCCAGCGCATCGTCGACTTCGCCCTGACCTTGGTCCCACTCACCCTGCGAGCCCCCGACACCGCGGAAGTTGAAGCGCACCGCGCGCAGGCCAAGCTGCACGAAGGCGCGGGCGAGGGTCTGCGCGACCTTGTTGTCCATCGTGCCGCCGTGCAGCGGGTGCGGGTGGCACACCACCGCCACACCGACCGCCGGCGAGGCGGGCTCGTCGATCGCGCATTCGATCGCGCCGGCGGGGCCTGCGATTGTCACGCGCCGGGTCTGTGAGTTCATCGGCCCACCGACGCCGGCAGGACCAGGCGCTCGACCACCACGCCGTTCTTCAGGTGCGACTCGACGATTTCGTCGATGTCGGTCTCGTCGACGTAGGTGTACCAGACGGCCTCGGGGTAGACGACCGCCACCGGCCCGCCGGCGCAACGGTCCATGCAGCCGGCCTTGTTGACGCGCACGCCGCCGGGGCCGGCAAGCTTCTCGGACTTCACGCGCGACTTGCAGTGGTCGAAGCCGGCCTTGGCGTTGTGGTCGGCACAACAGTCTTCACCGTTCTCGCGCTGGTTGAGGCAGAAGAAGATGTGGCGTTTGAAATAGGTCATGGCGTATTTTAGGAAGCCTCGTCACGCGCGACGACGCGCGCGAGCAGGTAGGCGAGTCCCGCAAAGGGCCACAGCCAGCCCACCCACTGCGCGAGACCGTGGAAGCGGATGAAGCGCCCTTGTTCCCAGGCCTGCAGGCTTTCGGCGTAGTACGGATCGGTGGGGGCCTGGTTGACGAGCGCGACGAGCATCGTCACGGCCACGAGACCGGCGGCCGCGGCGGCGCGCGGCGGCACGAAGATCAGCAGCAGCGCGATGGCGCTCCCGGCGACGAGCGCCGGCGCGACGGCCGGGGTGATCCAGGCCCACGCGTGCTGCGGTCCGAAGTTCATGGCCGTCGACAGCGTGGTCGCGGCCAGGCCCAGCGCCAGCGCCGCCGGCACGTGGGCCAGGCGGCGCCAGCCGGGCCGCATGATGCTGAAGGCCACGAAGGTCGGCGCGAGAACGCCCAGCACGATGGCCAGCCATTCCGAACCGCGCGACAAGGGCGACAGCAGTTCCGCCCCCCCTTCGGCGACCCAGCCCTCCCATGGCGTCCCCTCCAGCCAGCCCGCCACCGCCTCGCGCAGGCGCAGCACGCCCTGCCCCAGGCCGAAGGGCACGGCGGTCGGGAACAGCAGGCCGACGGGCCACAGCAGCAGCAGCGCAATGCCGCCGGCACTGCGCCGGATGAACCAGCGGTCGCGCAGCACCTGCCAGCGGTCGACTCCGCCAAGCGCCCGAACCACCACCGCGATCAGCACCCCGAGCGCCGTGCCGCCGCTGTTGAGCAGCCAGTCCGCCACCGAGGGCACCCGGCGCGGCAGCCAGTTCTGCAGGCTCTCCAGGCACAGCGACAACAGGGCGCCGGCCAGCACGGTGTTGACGGCCGACCATGTCGGTGCCCGCCCGCTGCGCACCTGGGCGCCGAACACGAGCGCCCCCAGGGGCACGTAGCCGAGCAGGTTGGAGATCACGTCGAACCATGTCCAGTACGGCTGCCACGGCATGTTGCCGAAACCGAGCAGGGGCACGCCCGCCGGCTGCTTCCAGCCGGTGAACGGCGAGAGGCTCGCGTACACGATCAGCGCCGCGTACAACCAGGCCAGCGGCGCAGCGGAACTTCGGTGACGCGGTGGCATGGGGATCCCAGGCCCAGGTCAGAACGGCTTGACCACCACCAGCACGACGATCGCGATGAACAGCAGCACCGAGACCTCGTTGAAGACACGGAACCAGCGCTCGCTGCGCGTGTTGCCGAACGACTCGAACTTGCGCAGCAGCGAGCGGCAGGCATGGTGGTAGCCGAGCACCAGCACGACGAGGACGAGCTTGGCGTGCATCCAGCCGCCGCTCACGCCGAAGCCGAGCCACAACCACAGGCCCAGCGCGAGCGCCGGCACCATCAGGAAACTCGCAAAGCGGTAGAGCTTGCGGGCCATCAGCAGCAGGCGCTCACGCTCGGCATGGCTGTCGGCGGGCACCATCGCCAGGTTGACGAAGAGCCGGGGCAGGTAGAAGAGGCCGGCGAACCAGCTTGCGACGAAGACGATGTGGAAGGCCTTGACCCAGAGATAGAGGCTGCTCATGCGGCGGCATTATGGGACGGCATAAAAAAAGCCCCGGCCATCAGCCGGGGCTCGAAAGCCTCATCGCTGTCATCACGGTAAGGCTCCTGCTCAGGGAGGAAAAGCAGGGGACGACAACCTTGCGGCTATCATCCGTCGGCGACTTTATCAGATGAACACCGCGTGCGCCCAGTGCGCAAGCACCGTGAAAACGCGCAAGTGCGAACTACGCCGCGACCCATCTGACCCCGACCTTCCGCTGGAACCGCGCCGTGCACACACCCCCGCCTTTCCCCGCCAGCCGGCCGCGC
>DASWSY010000284.1:0-10426 GCA_036402415.1 Rhizobacter sp.
AACACGCTCAGGAACTGCCCGCCCTTGAAACGCTGCGAGAAGTGGTTGAGCCGGTTCTGCAGCGCGACCGGCATCTGCAACTCGTAGAAGCCGAACATCGAGAGCGACAGCACGGCCAGCACCAGCGCGAAGGCTCCGAGCACCCACACGTTCTGCAGCGCCTGGCCCAGGCCCTCGCCGGCCAGGGCCGAGGCCACGCCGAAGAGCGTGTAGACGAGCGCCATGCCGAGCGAATACGCCAGCGCCAGCGAGAAGCCGCGCGCCTTCGACACCGGCTGTCCCTGCCCCACGATGATCGACGAGAGGATGGGCAGCATCGGCAGCACGCAGGGCGTGAACGACAGGCCCAGGCCCAGCAGGAAGAAGAGCCCGACGACGAGCGCCATGCTGCCCGAGGCCAAGGCGCGGCCCACTGGCTCGGTGGGCTCGCCGGTGACGGCAGCGGGAGCGGCCACCTCGGGCATCGCGGACGTGGCGGCAGGGGTCGCTGCCGTTGCCGGCCCGGCGGTCAGGGCGGCCGTCACCGCGCTCACGGTGGCGCCCGGCGTCCAGGCGGCGGCCTGGGCTTCGTTCAGGTAGGTGAAGCGCGGCGCCCCGCCGGCGCCCTGCCCCGGCTCGACCTTGAACGCGCGCTTCTGCGGGGCGTAGCACAGGCCCTTGTCGGCACAGCCCTGGTTGGTGACGTTCAGCTTGAACGGCGTGCTGGGCATCTGCGCCAGCGCCACGGTCATGGCCACGCTGTCGCGGTAGGTCTCGACGTCCTTCTGGAAGGTCTCGTCGAACTTGATCTTGCCCTCGGGAATGCGCACCTCGGTGACCTGGATGCCCGCCGGCTCGGCGGTCGCGCCCAGGCGCTCGCGGTAGAGGTAGTAGCCGCGGGCCACGTCCACGCGCACCTCGATGTGCTTCGCATCGAGCGCACGCGCCGACAGCACGAAGGCTTTCTCGGGGTCGAGGAAGTCGTCGGCGGCGAAGGCACCGGCGGCCAGGGTCAGGCCGGCCAGCATGCCCGCGGCCCGGCGCAAGGCGGTCTTGGAGTGTCCCCAGATCTTCATGGCTCGCATTGTCCGACAGCGGCGCCGGCAAAGCGTTCCCAGCCGAAACAGCGCCCGGTGGCGAATTTCGCGTCTTTTTGCGCCAGTTCAGGGCGGAACGGTTCATGCATGCCGACGCTGCGTCGCAGCCAACCTGGAGCACGGAGATGTTGGACACCACCCAGACCCAGTTCTCACACGTGAAACCGGGCGATACCGAGTGGCGGGGCGAGGGGCTTCGCGACTTCTTCCTCTACCGCGACCTCGGCGTGGCCGAAGCGACGCATGGCAAGGTCATCGCCCATCTGGTGAAGGCCAACATGGCACCCGAAAAGGGCACCGGCTGGCACCGCCATGAAGCGGACTTCCAGATCGTGATCATGGTGAAGGGCTGGGCGCGCTTCATGTACGGCGACCAGGAGACGCTCGTCTCCGCCGGCGACTGCGTGCACCAGCGGCCGGGCATCGTGCACTACCTCTTCGACTACTCGCCCGACATGGAGTACCTGGAGATCGTGAGCCCCGCCGACTTCAAGACGGTCGACGTCGAAGGCCCCTGCGAGGTGCCACCCGTCACGCCCTGGAAGTGACTCAGAAATCCATGTCCAGTTCTTCGATGTCGTCGGGCTCGGCACGGGCCGCGGCCACCCATTCCTTCATCTCCGGCATCGCCATGATGGTCTGGCAGTAGAGGATGCAGCTCCTGGGCAGCTTCACGTCGTAGGTGAGGAACCGGGTGCACACCGGCGCGAACATCGCGTCGGCCATCGTGCGCTGCTTGCCGAAGAGGTAGGGCCCGCCATAGGTGGCCAGGCACTCGGTCCAGATCTCGATGATGCGGTCGATGTCGGGCTGGGCGCCGGCCCAGATCTTGTAGCCCGGGTGGTGCGCCTTGAGGTTCATCGGCAGCGACGAGCGCAGGTTTGAGAAGCCCGAATTCATCTCGCCGCTCACCGAGCGGCAGTGCGCGCGGGCGATGCGGTCGTCGGGCATCAGGCCGGCATCGGGCTTGATCTCGTTGAGGTACTGCGCGATCGCAAGCGTGTTCCACACCTTCGCGCCGTCGTGCTCCAGGCAGGGCACGCGGATCGACGGGGCCAGCAGCAGCAGCTCCTTTCGGGCATCGGCATCGTCGGGCGGAACGATCACCTCCTCGAACTCCAGCCCGGCGAACTTCGCCAGCAGCCAGCCGCGCAGCGACCACGACGAATAGTTCTTGCTCGACAGGCTGAGCGTCGCCACCGGCTTCTTCGCTGCACGGGGCGCAGGGCTCGCCTTGCCCGCGGGCTTGGCGGCGGTCTTCTTCGGGGCCGGCTTGGCAGGGGCCTTGGTCGCGACGGTGGGCATGGGGCGCGTCTCCGTTGGGGTGTGAGGCGCCGTCCTGCAAGGCATATGCCACGCGCGGACCCCATCGCGGTGCCCTTTCGGCAGGCACCGCTGGCGCGCAAGTTGCAGAAGCCCGCACACATCGAACAGTGCGACAGGAGACGCCCATGTACGAGGCCTACCAAGCCCATGCCGACTTGATGTGGCCGCTGCGCAGCTTCGCCCGAAGCACCCTGCCCTGGCTGCGCGACGAGAGCCTGGGCCTGCACAAGGTCGACTCCCATCGCAAGTTCGCCGCCATGCTCGAGGTGATCAAGCTCGGCGAGATCACCCACCACCGGCCGCCCTTCGGCATCGATTCCGTCCTGGTCAAGGGCGAGCCGGTCGAGGTGAGCGAGGAAGACACCCACGTCACCCCCTTCGGCACCCTGCTCCACTTCAAGAAGGCCCTGCCCGCCGGCTCGCCGGCCCAGCCGCGGGTGCTGATCGTGGCGCCGATGTCGGGCCACTTCGCCACGCTGCTGCGCGACACGGTCGAGACCATGCTGGCCGACCACGACGTCTACATCACCGACTGGCACAACGCGCGCGACGTGCCCCTGATGCACGGCCGCTTCGGCCTGGACGAATACACCGAGCACCTGATGGTCTTCCTGCGCGTGCTCGGCCCCGGCGCGCACCTCATGGCGATCTGCCAGCCCTGCGTGTCGGCGCTGAGCGCGGTGGCGCTGATGTCGGAAGACGGCGACATCGCCACGCCGGCGAGCCTCACGCTCATGGCCGGCCCGATCGACTGCCGCATCAGCCCGACCGAGGTCAACAAGCTCGCGATGACGCGCGGCATCGAGTGGTTCGAGAGCCACCTGGTGAGCCGCGTGCCGTGGCGCTTTCGCGGCGGCGGCCGGCGCGTGTACCCGGGCTTCATGCAGCTCACCGCCTTCATGGCGATGAACAAGGAGCGCCACATCGAGGCCTTCAAGACCTACTACGCCAACCTCGCGAAGCCAGACCCCGACGAAGAGACCATCCAGGCGGCCGAACACACCCGCAAGTTCTACGAAGAGTATTTCGCGGTGGCCGACCTGCCGGCCGAGTTCTACCTGGAGACGGTGAGCCTCGTGTTCCAGGAGTACGCGCTGCCGCAGGGGCAGCTCAAGTTCCGCGGGCGCACGATCGATCCGTCGAAGATCCGCCGCACGGCACTGCTCACGGTGGAAGGCGAGCGCGACGACATCTGCGCCACCGGGCAGACGCTCGCCGCGCAGGACCTCTGCACGAACCTGCGGCCGTACATGCGGACGCACTACGTGCAGGCCGGCGTCGGCCACTACGGCGTCTTCAGCGGCCGGCGCTGGCGCAGCCAAATTTATCCCGTGGTGCGCGACGTGATCCACGTTTCGCAGTAGGAAGAATTCCGTCATTCCCGCGGAAGCGGGAATGACGAGGACGAGCTTACTTCTTACGCAGCTTCGCCAGCTCGGCCTGCGTCTCGTTCCAGAGATCCTGCCCGATGTTGGCCGCGATCGACGCGTTGATCGAACCCAGCTTCTCGCGCATGCGCGCCGCCTCCGACGCCGGCAGCTCGTTGATCTGCATGCCCTTGGCCTTGAGGTCGGCCAGTGCCGTGGCGGCCTCGTCGCGCGAGTCCTTGCGCTCGAAGTCCCGGCTCTTCACCGCCGCGTCCTGCAGCACCTTCTTCTCGGCGGGCGAGAGCTGGTCCCAGAACTTCTTGCTCGCCATCACGATCCAGGGGCTGTAGACGTGGTTGGTGACGGTCAGGTACTTCTGCACCTCGTAGAACTTGCTGGAGAGGATGGTGTTGAACGGGTTCTCCTGGCCGTCGACCGCCTTGGTCTCGAGCGCCGAGAAGAGTTCGCTGAAGGGCATGGGGATCGCATTGGCGCCCAGCGTCTTGAAGCTGTCGAGGAAGATGTTGTTCTGCATCACGCGCAGCTTGATGCCGTCGAGGTCTTCCAGCTTGGCCACCGCACGCTTGTTGTTGGTGAGGTTGCGAAAGCCGTTCTCCCAGTAGACGAGGCCGACCAGGCCCTTCTCCTCGAGCTTGGCCTTGACCTTGGTGCCCACCGGGCCATCGAGCACGGCGTCGGCTTCCTGGGCGTTGCTGAAGAGGAAGGGCGTGTCCCACAGCGCCATCTCCTTGGTGATGCCCACGAGCGTGGCGGTGGAGCCCACCATCAGCTCCTGGGCGCCGCCGATCAGCGCCTGCTGCATCTGCACGTCGGAGCCGAGGCTCGATGCGCCGAAGGTGCGCACCTTCATCTTGCCGCCCGACAGCTTGTCGACCTCGTCGGCGAAGACCTTCGCCGCGCGGCCCTGGTTCGACTGCTCGTTCAGGCCGTAGCCGAAGCGAATGAGCCGCGGCTTGATGTCTTGCGCGAAGGCCGGTGCCAGGCACGATGCCGCGAGCGCGGCCAGGAGGGTACGACGGACGAGTTTCATGGGTTTGTCTCCTTCAGAGGGCGTGTGAAAGGCTTCACCGCATCCACTTCAAGGGCGCGATGACGAGCTGGGGAAACATGACGAACAGCGAGAGGATCACGAGGTAGGTGGCGAGGAAAGGGTTGACGCCGCGGATGACCTGGTCGAGCCGCATGCGGCCGACGCCCGCCACCACGTTGAGCACCGTGCCCACCGGCGGCGTGATGAGGCCGATGGCGCCGTTGAGCACGAACATCAGGCCGAAGTACACCGGGTCGATGCCGGCCTTCACGGCGATCGGCAGCATCACCGGGCCGAAGATGAGGATGGTGGGCGTGAGGTCGAGCGCCGTGCCGATCAGGATGAGCACCACCATCATCACCGCCATCAGCGTGCGCGGGTGCTGCACCAGCGGGCCGAGCCACTCCGAGAGCGTGGCCGGCATGTCGGCCAGCGTCACCATGTAGCTCGTGACCTGCGCGCCGGCGCAGAGAAACAGCACGATGGCCGTTGTCTTGGCCGCGCGCACCAGCACCCCGTGGAACTGCACGAGGCTCATCTCGCGGTGCACGAAGAAGGCGATCACGAGAGCGTACATGGCCGCCACCACCGCCGCTTCGGTCGGCGTGAACACGCCGGTCTTCATGCCGCCGATGATGATGATGGGCATGAGCAGCGCCCAGAAAGCCTTCACCGTGGCCTTGACGCGGTCGCGCATCGGCACGGGCGGGTTGTCGACCAGCGTCAGGTTGCGAAGCTGCAGCTTCCACGCAATCACGAGACCGGCGCCCATGATCAACCCGGGCACGATGCCGGCGAGGAACAGCGACGAGATCGAGGTGTTGGTCGTCACGCCATAGATCACGAGGGGCATCGACGGCGGAATGATGGGCGCGATGATGCCGCCCGAGGCGATGAGCCCGGCGCTGGTGGCCATCGGGTAGCCGTGCGCGCGCATCATGGGCAGCAGGATGGTGGCGAGCGCGGCGGTGTCGGCGAGCGCCGAGCCGCTCATGCTGGCCATCAGGATCGCCGCGCCGATGGTCACGAAGCCGAGGCCGCCGCGGATGTGCCCCACCCACGCCTGCGCCATGGCGATGATGCGCTGGCTGATGCCGCCCGCGTTCATCAATTCGCCCGCGAGGATGAAGAAGGGCACGGCCAGCAGCGGGAAGCTGTCGACGCCGGCCACGAGGTTCTGCGCGAAGAGCTGGGTGTCCCAGAAGCCCAGCGCCCAGGCCATGGAGGCGCCGGTGAGCACCAGCGCGAAGGCCATGGGCACGCCGATGCCCATGAAGCCCAGCATGGCGATGATGAAGATGGCGGCGACGGCACCCTGGCTCATGTGTGCATCTCCACCGTCATTCGACGTCGGCGTCGTGGCCGAAGTCGATCGGCTTGCCACGCACCAGGTTCACGAGGGCCATCACCCCGATGGACGCCGCACACAGCAGCGCGGGCAGCGGCAGGAGCGCAGAGGGATACCCCATCACCACGCTCGACGTGTTCCAGTTCACGGCCACCTGCTGCCACGCGCCCCAGCCCACGAGCACGCAGGCGCCCAGCACCAGGGCGTGGATCAAGCGGGTCATCACGCCGAGCAGCCACGGCGTGTTTCTCAAGGGCCGCAGCAGGCTCGTGAAGGCCATGTGCTCGCCACGCGGATAGGCGGCGGTGGCGCCGATGAACACCATCCACACGAAGAGCAGGCGCGACAGTTCCTCGCTGGCCGCGATGCCGATGCCGAAGCCGTAGCGCAGCACCACGTTGACGAAGACGGCAAGCGCCATCACCGCCAGCGCAAGCGCCATCGCGTGCTCGGTCAGGCGCTGGAGCAGCGGGCGGTCCGGCGCGGCCAAGGGTTCGGTCATGCGGTGCTCCCGAGCCAGTCGGCCACGCGCTGCGCCAGTTCCTCGCGCGGCAGCGTGGCGTCGATGCACAAGACCCCCGGTTCGCCGTACGGCGGCTCGAGCGTCGCGAACTGGCTGTCGACGAGGCTCAAGGGGAACAGGTGGCCTGCCCCCCGCGCGCCCACGCGCGCCTGGGCGCTCGCCTTGTCGATCTCGAGGAAGACGAAGCGCAGGCCTGGGCAGCGCGCGCGCAGCACCTCGCGGTAGCGGCGCTTGAGTGCCGAGCAGGTCAGCGCCACCGGTTCGCCCAGGCGCAGGTGGGCGGCGAGCCGCTCGCCCAGGGTGGCGAGCCAGTCCGCGCGGTCTTCGTCGGTCAGCGCGATGCCCTGGCGCATCTTGTCGCGGCTGCTCTGCGGGTGGAAATCGTCGCCCTCCACCAGGCGCCAGCCCAGGCGTTCGGCCACGGCCTGCGCCGTGCTCGACTTGCCGCAACCGGCCACACCCATGAACACCGCGGAAGAAGTCATCGTCTGGACAGCGCTATCTCTCGAACCCTTGAAAATGGCGCTTCGAAAGCGCCGGCGCCACCCCGGTCCCGGACGATTCCCTAGGGAAACCCAGCAGTCCGCGGCACGGGTGAGGCGTTTGGACAGCGCTATCCTAGGCAGATCCCCCCGACCCACCATGCGTGCAAACCCGCGTCGCCCCGAATGACTCTTCCACGCCGCCCCCGAGCGTCCGGCCGGGTGACCCTGGGCGACGTCGCCAGCGCCGCCGGCGTCAGTCCCATCACCGTGTCACGCGCCCTGCGCGGCGAACGCAGCGTCAACGCGGAGCTGGTGGCCCGCGTTCGCGAGGCGGCCGAACGACTGGGCTACGTGCCCGACCCGGCCGCACGGGCACTCGCGTCGAGCCGCAGTTCGCACGTGGCGGTGCTGATCCCCTTGCTGAGCAACACGCTCTTCGTCGACCTGCTGGAGGCGGTGCACCGCACGCTGCTGCCGGCCGGTTTCCAGACGCTGATCGGCCTCACGCACTACGACCCGCGCGAGGAAGAGCAACTGCTGCACAGCTACATGGCGCACCGCCCTGCGGGCCTGCTCGTCACGGGCTTCGACCGCACCGAATCGAGCCGGCGGCTCATCGCCACGAGCGGCGTGCCCTGCGTGCACCTGATGGAGACGACCGACGCACAAGGCGTGCACAGCGTCGGCTTCTCGCAGCTCGCCGCCGGGCGTGACATCACCGCGCACCTGCTGGCGCGCGGCCGCCGCCGCATCGCCTTCATCGCCGCGCAGCTCGACCCGCGCGTGATGCAGCGCGCCGAGGGCTACCGCCGTGCGCTGCGCGACGCCGGCCTCTACGACGCGCAGCTGGAGCTGCTCACGCCCGAGCGTTCGTCCATCGCCCTGGGCGCACGGCTCTTCGAGCAGTTGCTCCAGCAGCACCAGGACGTGGACGCGATCTTCTTCTGCAACGACGACCTCGCCCAGGGCGGCCTGCTCGCCGCGCTGCGCCTGGGCGTGAAGGTGCCCGAGCGGCTGTCGGTGGCCGGCTTCAACGACCTCGCCGGCAGCGACCAGATGCTGCCGCCGCTCACCACCGTGCGCACGCCACGCACGCGCATCGGCGAGGAGGCGGCGCACATGCTGCTCGCGCTGATGCGGCGCGAGCCGGTGCCGCAGCCGTCGCTGGACGTGGGCTACGAGCTGAAGTTGCGCGGCAGCTCCTGAACGCTCAGGCGTGGCCAAGCACCGGGTGCGGCTCGTAGCCCTGAGACAGCGTGGCGATGTCTTCCTCCGACAGGCGCAGCTCCACCGCCGCTGCCGCGTCGTCGAACTGCGGCAGCTTGCTCGCGCCGATGATGGGGCCGGTCACGCCCGGCTGGTGCAGCAGCCACGCATAGGCCAGCGTGGCCGCACTCACGCCGCGCTGCGCGGCCATGGCCTTGAGGCGGTCGACGGTGGCGAAATCGCTGTCGCGGTAGTAGAGGTGCTGGGCCAGGTCGTCGGTCTTGGCGCGGGCGGTGGCGCCGCTCGTCTTGTCGTCGCGCGAGCGGTTGCCGGCCAGGAAGCCGCGCGCCAGCGGGCTCCACGGGATCACGCCCACGCCCTGCTCGCGGCACAGCGGCAGCATCTCGCGCTCTTCCTCGCGGTAGGCGAGGTTGTAGTGGTTCTGCATGCTGACGAATCGCGTCCAGCCGTTTTCCTTGGCCACCTCCTGCGCCTTCGCAAACTGCCAGGCCCACATCGAGCTCGCGCCGATGTAGCGTGCCTTGCCGGCCTTCACCACGTCGTGCAGCGCTTCCATCGTCTCCTCGATGGGCGTCTTCGGGTCCCAGCGGTGGATCTGATAGAGGTCGACGTAGTCGGTGTTCAGGCGCTTGAGGCTGGCATCGATGGCATGGAAGATGCGCTTGCGGCTCAGGCCGTGCGTGTTGAGCGGCACCCGCTGCGCCGACGTGTGGGTGCCGAACTTGGTCTCCATGCTCACCGGGAAGAAGACCTTGGTGGCGATGACGATCTCGTCGCGCCTGCAGAACTCGCCGAGCAGCTTGCCGGTGAGCACCTCGCTCTCGCCGGCGGAGTAGGTGTCGGCGGTGTCGAAGAAGTTGATGCCGAGCTCCACGGCCTTCTTCACCAGCGGCCGGCTCGTGTCTTCGTCGAGGACCCAGGGCCGCCATTCGGGCGTGCCGTAGGTCATCATGCCCAGGCACAGGCGCGAGACCTGCAGGCCGGTCGAACCAAGACGGGTGTATTTCATCGGGGCGCTCCTTCTCAGAAGCGTCCAGCCTAGCGCAAGCTCAATGACCGAGCATCACGGCAGGCGGAACCTCGCCACCTCGGCGGCGAGGTCGGTGGCCTGATCCTTCAGCGACGACGCTGCGGCGGCCGTCTGCTCCACGAGCGCAGCGTTCTGCTGCGTCATGCGGTCGAGGTCCTGCACCGCAGCGCCGAGCTGCGTGACGCCCGAGCTTTCTTCCTTGGCGGCGGTCGAGATCTCGCGCAGCAGGTCGCTCATGCGGCGCGCGCTGCCGAGCAGCTCGTCCATCGTGGCACCGGCGCCTTGCACCACCCGCGTGCCGCTGTCGACACGCTCCACGCTCGCCGAGATGAGGCTCTTGATCTCTTTCGCGGCCTGCGCGCTGCGCTGGGCGAGGCTGCGCACTTCGCTGGCCACCACGGCGAAGCCACGGCCCTGCTCGCCGGCACGCGCGGCCTCCACGGCGGCGTTCAGCGCGAGGATGTTGGTCTGGAAGGCGATGCCGTCGATCACGCCGATGATGTCGCTGATCTTGCTCGACGAGGCGTGGATCTCCTGCATGGTGCTCACCACCTGCCCGATCACCTCGCCGCTGCGCTGCGCCACGCCGGAGTTGCTGACGGCCACGCTGGCCGCTTCCTGGGCGTTGTCGGCGGTGTGCTTGATGGTCGCCGAGATCTGCTCCATCGAAGCCGCGCTCTGTTCCAGGTTGGAGGCGGTCTGCTCGGTACGCGACGACAGGTCCATCGCGGCGGAGGCGATCTCGCCGCTCGCGTGCACGATCTGGTCAGACGAGCCGCGCACGCGAGAGACGATGCTGCGCAGGGACTGCTGCATCTGCGCCAGCGTGACCATCAGGTGGGCCTGCTCGTCACTGCCCCAGGGCTGCGGGTGGGTGGTGAGGTCGCCGGACGTCATGGCTTCGAGGTGCTTCTGCACTTCGCGCAACCCGCCCTGCGTCACCAGGAAGAAGCTGTAGAAGAGGTACGCCCCAGCCGCAAGCGCGAGGGCCAC
>DASWSY010000285.1:0-6395 GCA_036402415.1 Rhizobacter sp.
TTCGACGACCTGGAGAAGGTCGACGACAAGGGCATCCAGCTCCTGCTGAAGGAAGTGCAGAGCGAGTCGCTGGTCATCGCGCTCAAGGGCGCGACACCCGAGATGCGCGAGAAGGTGTTCAAGAACATGTCGACACGCGCCGCCGAGACGCTGCGCGAAGACCTCGAGTCGCGCGGCCCGGTGCGCGTGAGCGAGGTCGAAGCCGAGCAGAAGGAAATGCTCAAGATCGTGAGACGCCTGGCCGACGAAGGCCAGATCGTGTTGGGTGGCGGCGGCGACGATGCGTTCCTCTAAAGGCCCCGACAAGCCGGCGCAGCCCGGTGCCGCGGCAGCACCCAAGCCGGCATCTCCCTACGCGCGCTTCATTCCGCGCGAGGAGCTCAATTCATTCGCCGCCTGGAAGCCCGGTGCCCTCTCGGGCAACGAGAACGCACCCCAGGCGCCGGTGCAGCGCGCGGAGCCGCCGGCCCCGCCCCCACCGCCCAAGCCCTCGCCCGAGGAAGAACTTGCCGCCCACGTGAAGGCCGCGCGAAGCGCCGGCTACCAGGACGGCTACCGCGACGGCCTCGTGGCGCTCGACGGCTTCAAGCAGAGCTACGCCAGCCAGATCACCGCGCAGGTCGGCGCCATCGCCCAGGCCTACAGCCACCAGCTCGACGCCCTGCAGCAGGAGATGGCGCGTGCGCTGGCCGTCTCGGCCACGCACCTCGCACGCCAGATCGTGCGCAGCGAACTCGCGCAGCGCCCCGAGCTCGTGGCCACCGTGGCGCAGGAAGCGGTCGACACCCTGCTGCGCAGCGCCCAGCACATCACCCTGCGCGTGCACCCCGACGACCATGCGCTGGTGGCGCAAGGCGCCGCCGACGTCCTGGAGGCGCGTGGCGGCCGGGTGATCTCCGACACCGACGTGACGCGCGGCGGCTGCGTCGTCGAGTCCGACATCGGCGTGATCGACGCGAGCGTCGAAACGCGCTGGCGCCGCGCCGCAGCCTCGCTTGGCTGCGACGAAGCCTGGAGCGGCGCTGCTCCCGGTGACGAAGACGCCGAGATCGATGACGAGAGGGGCGCCCGGTGATCACCTCCCCGATCGAAAACCACGCCCTGGAACTCGGCGAGAAGTGGCACCGCTACCTCGCCGACCTGCAGGCCTTCTCGGCCGACCCCGTGCCGCTGGAAACGCAGGGCACCCTGGTGCGCGTGGCCGGCCTGGTGCTCGAAGCCGCGGGCATTCGCGTGCCGGTGGGTTCGGTGTGCCAGATCCACATGGACGACCACCACAACGTGCCGCCCGTGCTGGCCGAGGTGGTGGGCTTCTCGGGCGACCGTGCCTACCTCATGGCCACCAGCAGCGATGCGCAGGGCCTGGCCAGCGGCGCCCGCGTGGTGCCGCGCCCCTCGCCCATCGTGCCCCTGCAGCTCGCCACCCCGAACCACCCGTGGCGCCGCGGCGAAGACCGCACGCAGCACCTGCCGGTCGGCGACGGCCTGCTCGGCCGCGTGATCGACTCGCACGGCCACCCGATCGACCGCAAGGGGCCGCTCCAGCACGTGCAGAAGGAGCCGCTGGTGCGCCGCCCCATCAACGCGATGGACCGCGACCCCATCCGCCAGCCGCTGGACACCGGCGTGCGTGCGATCAACAGCATGCTCACCGTGGGCCGCGGCCAGCGCATCGGCCTCTTCGCCGGCACCGGCGTCGGCAAGTCGGTGCTGCTGGGCATGATGGCCCGCTACACCGCGGCCGACGTGATCGTGGTCGGGCTGATCGGCGAGCGCGGCCGTGAAGTGAAAGAGTTCATCGAAGACATCCTGGGCGAAGACGGCATCCGCCGCTCCGTCGTGGTGGCGGCCCCCGCCGACGCGCCGCCGCTCACCCGCATGCAGGGTGCCAACTACGCGACTGCGATCGCGGAGCATTTCCGCGACCGCGGCCAGCACGTGCTGCTGCTGATGGATTCGCTCACCCGCTACGCGATGGCGCAGCGCGAGATCGCACTCGCCATCGGCGAGCCGCCGGCCACCAAGGGTTATCCGCCGAGCTGCTTCGCCAAGCTGCCGCAGCTCGTGGAGCGCAGCGGCAACGGCATCCACGGCGTGGGCTCGATCACGGCCTTCTACACCGTGCTGAGCGAGGGCGACGACCAGCAGGACCCGATCGCCGACGCGGCGCGAGGCATCCTCGACGGCCACATCGTGCTCAGCCGCGAGCTCGCCGAAGCCGGCCACTACCCGGCCATCGACATCGAGCGCTCGATCTCGCGCGTGATGAACAACGTGAGCGAAGGCACGCACATCGATGCGGCCCGCCGCTTCCGCCAGCTCCACGCGAAGTACAACAAGGCCCGCGACCTGATCCAGCTCGGCGCCTACACCCCCGGCCATGACGCCGAGCTCGACACCGCGGTGCGCCTGCATCCGCAGATGGTGTCGCTGCTGCAGCAGGACATGCACCGGCCCGCGTCCCTCACCCAGAGCCTGCGCGAATTGCGCGAGCTCACGTCCCACTGATTGAAGGAAGACACATGACCTTCACCGCACTGACCCGGGCCGCCGCGCCGGGCCGCCCCAAGCAAGGACCGACCCTCTCGGAGGGTTGCTCGAGGTACTCGGCGAGCGGGGTGTTGTCATGAGCAACCCGTCGATCGATCCTTTGATGGCACTTCTCGGCCAGGCCGAGCGCGAGCGCGACGCCGCCAAGGCCCTGCTGCAGCAGGCGATGGACCACGCCCGCGCCGCGCAGTCGCAGGCCGATCAGCTCGTGGCCTACCGCGGCGAGTACGAAGCGCGTGCCCGCGAGCAGTTCAGCCAGAACAGCTCGGTGAGCATCCTGCAGTGCTACCAGGGCTTCAGCAGCCGGCTCACGCAGGCCATCGAGCAGCAGCAGCAGATCGCCGCGCATGCCGAGCACAAGGTCGGGCAGGCCCGCGAAGGCCTGCTGGAACAGGAGATGCGCGTGGCGTCCGTGCGCAAGCTGCTCGAGCGCCGACTCACCGAACAACGCCTGGCCGCCGACCGTCGCGACCAGAAGCAGACCGACGAATTCGCCGCCCGCGCCGCCTGGGCGCAGTTGCAGCAACGCTCCGTGGCCGCCTGAGCACGCACCGAGACACGACCGCATTCCATGAATCCCGCCATCTCGTCATTCGTTCCCCCGGTGGCACCGCAGGCACCCGTGCCCTCGGCACCGCCCTCGTCATCCTCGCCGGGCTTTTCGCAGATGCTGAACCAGGCCCAGGCCCGCGAGAGCGAGGCCGCGGCGCCCGACACCGCGCCCGAAACCGCCCCGAAGCCCGCCCAGGCCGGCGAGCGCGGCCGGGCCGACAAGGCCGGCAAGGGCGAGAAGACCCCGAACGCCGAAGGCGGGCCGCGCACCGAGCGTGCCGAAGGCGACGACGCCGCCGCCGAAGCCTCTGCCGCGACGGAGGCCACGGACGACACCCCCGCCGCCGACCCGGCCCTGGCCGACTGGCTGGCCCTGCTGCAGCGGCCCGCCGCACCGCCGGACGAGACCGCCGGGAAAGCGGCGATCGGCCAAGGCGAGGCCGATGCCGCGCTGTCGGGCAAGGGGGGTGCTGCACGGGGCGCCTCCGGGGCCGCCGCACGCGACCTCAAGGCCCAGGACAACACCGACGCGGTGCGTGACCTGCAGGCCAGGGCAACGCCCACCGCCCGCGAGCTGGCGGAGGCAACGTCGTTCAAGGCCACGATGGCCCAGGTCGACGAGGGCCACCGCGAAGCCCAGCCGGCGCAGGAGCTGCCTTCGGCCTCCGCCGTGACGGCCGCCGGCCTGCCGACTGCTGCGGGTGCCACGCGTGCCGGCGAGACGGCCGCGCCGGTGTCGGTGCAGGTGCCCACGCCGGCCACCTCGCCCGAGTTCGCGCACAAGCTCGGCGTGCAGGTCAGCGTGCTCGCGAAAGATGGCATCCAGCAGGCCGAGCTGCACCTCAACCCGGCCGAAATGGGGCCGATCTCGATCCAGATCGCGATCGAGGGCACGCAGGCACAGGTCAACTTCGGGGCCGATTCGGCCGCCACGCGGCAGATCATCGAGAACGGCCTGCCGGAGCTCGCCGCCTCGCTGCGCGAGGCCGGGTTCACGCTGTCGGGCGGTGGCGTTCACAGCCAGGCGCGAGGGCGCGAGCAGGGCGAGGGCGACGGCCCGCGCGAGCGCTCGGGCAGCCGCATCGCCGGTGCAACCGAGACGGATGTCACACCCCAGCGTGTGACGAGCCGCGTTTCGGCGGGTGGCGTCGACGTCTACGCCTGACCCCACCGCTGAAGCCGGGCTTTCCCCCCGCTTATCGGACCTTCGAAAACCCCCCCGGTTTTCATAATTTCCTTCAAGCAGAGCCCCGTGCGGGCTCTCCATTGAAGGAGTGTCCATGTCCAAAGCCGCTGCCGCCACGGCCAATGCCGTTGCCGGCGATGCCCCCGCACCGAAGGGCAAGAAGAAGCTGATCATCATCATCGCGGCCGTGCTCGTGCTGGCGCTCGGCGGGGGTGGTGCCGCCTTGGTCATGATGAAGAAGAAGGCCGCGGCCGAAGCCGAGGCCGACGAGGACGGCGAGCACGCCCAGGCCGAGAGCCAGCGCAAGGACGCCGCCAAGAATCCGCCCGTCTTCGTGCCGCTGGAGCCCTTCGTCGTGAACCTGGCCGACAAGGAAAGCGATCGCTACGCCCAGATCGGCGTCACGCTGGAAGTCGAAGACGCGAAATTCGCCGAAGAGATGAAGGCCTACATGCCGGCCATCCGCAACGGCATCCTGATGGTGCTGTCGCACAAGACTTCGGGGCAACTGCTGTCGCGCGAGGGCAAGCTCGCCCTGGCCAAGGACATCATGCGCGAAGCCGCCTTGCCGCTGGGCATCGAGGTCAAGGACACGCCGGACGTCGAGCAAGTCGACGACGAGGAAGTAGAGGAAGACGAGGACGCGCCGAAGAAAAAGAAGAAGAAGGCTGGTCCCGCCAATCCCATCAAGCGCGTGCACTTCTCCAACTTCATCGTCCAGTAAATGGCCCCCCAGTCGTTTCACTCCTGCCCCCAAGGGGCGCCACCCGTCGGGCCGGGAAACCCGCCCCTTGGGCGTGGCTTGAGGGTCGCGGGCAACGCCTTCGGCGTCGCTGCGATTCGTGAAGTGGGAGTTCAGGCATGAACCAGCAGATCCTTTCTCAAGACGAAGTCGATGCGCTGCTGCAGGGCATCACCGGCGAGAGCCAGAAGCTCGAGCAGGACGATGCGCCGAGCGGCGGCATCCGCGACTACGACATCGCGAGCCAGGAGCGGATCGTCCGTGGGCGCATGCCCACGATGGAGATCATCAACGAGCGCTTCGCGCGCAACATCCGCATCGGTCTCTTCAACTTCATCCGCCGCAGCCCCGAGATTTCCATCGGTGGCATCAAGGTGCAGAAGTACAGCGCCTTCCTGCGCGAGATCGTGGTGCCGACCAACTTCAACATCATGAGCGTGCGGCCGCTGCGCGGCTCGGGCCTCATCGTGTGCGACCCGACGCTCGTCTTCGCCGTGATCGACGCGCTCTTCGGCGGCGCGGGCAAGTTCCACACCCGCATCGAGGGCCGCGACTTCTCGCCCACCGAGCAGCGCATCATCATGCGCCTGGTGGAGGTGATCACCGCCGAGTACAAGAAGGCCTGGCACGGCATCTACCCGCTCGAGCTCGACTACCAGCGCTCGGAGATGCAGCCGCAGTTCGCCAACATCGCCACGCCCAGCGAGATCGTCGTCGCCACGAGCTTCACGCTGGAGATCGGCGACACCACCGGCACCATCCACTTCTGCATTCCCTACGCCACGCTGGAGCCGATCCGCGACGTGCTGTATTCGACCATCCAGGGCGACAGCAACGAGCCGGACCGCCGCTGGGTCAACCTGATGAAGCAGCAGATCCAGGCAGCCGAGGTCGAGGTGGTGGCCGAGCTGGCCAAGGCCGATGCCACGGTCGAGCAACTGCTCGCCTTCAAACCGGGCGACTTCATCGAGCTCGACCTGCAACCCAGCATCGAAGGCAAGGTGGTGGGGGTGCCCATCTTCGAGTGCCACTACGGCTCTTCCAACGGCAAGTACGCCCTCAAGATCGATCGCATGTTGTCCAGCTCAAACATGACCTGGCTTGGAGAGAACAATGTCAGCTGAAGAAAACACCGGCTCTGCACAGTCTGCCGAAGACGCGATGGCCGCCGAATGGGCGGCCGCGCTGGCCGAAGCCAAGCCCGAGGTGGCCGCCGAAGTGCAGGCCGAGCAGGCCGCCCCGGTGGCCTTCCAGAACTTCGGCCAGGCCAACCCGGCAGCGGCGGGCAACGACATCAACATGATCCTGGACATCCCGGTGCAGCTCACCGTGGAACTGGGTCGCACGCGCATCCCCATCAAGCAC
>DASWSY010000286.1:0-4979 GCA_036402415.1 Rhizobacter sp.
AAGATCCTGCTGCCATCCGTGCTTCCTTACATGCTGACCGGCGTGCGGCTGGCCATCGGCACCGCGTGGCTGGTCATCGTCGCGGCGGAAATGCTGACCGGAGGCGTAGGCATCGGCTTCTGGGTGTGGGACGAGTGGAACAACCTCAACGTCACGCACATCCTGATCGCCATCTTCGTGATCGGCATCGTGGGCCTGCTGCTCGAATGGCTGCTCATCTCGATCGCCAAGAAGTTCACCTACTCGGACAACTGATCTCGACCGGAGCCACACACCATGAAGAACTTCATCCAAGTGCAACAGGCCGAGATGGTGTTCAACACCAAGAAGGGCCGTTTCCATGCGCTGCGCAACATCAACCTCGACGTGGCGCAAGGCGAGTTCGTCACGCTGATCGGCCACTCGGGCTGCGGCAAGTCGACCCTGCTCAACCTGATCGCCGGCCTCACGCTGCCCACGAGCGGCGTGCTCCTGTGCGACAACCGCGAGATCGCCTCCCCCGGGCCCGAGCGCGCGGTGGTGTTCCAGAACCACTCGCTTCTGCCCTGGCTCACCTGCTACGAGAACGTGCACCTTGCGGTGGAGCGTGTCTTCGGCGGCAAGGAGACCAAGGCGCAACTGAAGCAGCGCACTGTTGCAGCGCTCGAACTCGTCAACATGGGACACGCCGTCAGCAAGCGGCCGCATGAAATCTCCGGCGGCATGAAGCAGCGCGTGGGCATCGCGCGTGCGCTGGCAATGGAACCCAAGGTGCTCCTGATGGACGAGCCCTTCGGCGCCCTCGACGCCCTCACCCGCGCCCACCTGCAGGACGAGCTGCTGAAGATCGTGGCCCGCACCCGGAGCACGGTGGTGATGGTGACGCACGATGTCGACGAGGCCGTGCTGCTATCCGACCGCATCGTGATGATGACCAACGGGCCGGCCGCCACCATCGGCGAAATCCTGTCCATCGAGCTCGAGCGCCCGCGCAACCGCGTGGACCTGGCGGAAGACACCCGCTACGTGCACTACCGCAAGGAAGTGCTCGACTTCCTGTACACGCGCCACGGCCACGTGGAAAAAGCGGCCGCCTGAACCGCAAGTCGTCGGGACAAGCGCCGCGGACGGGAAGGTCCGCGGCTTGCTTGCAAGCAGCGTCACACGCATGACGCGTTATTGAGGAGGACCCATGTCATCACCCGGCGCGCCCGGCCTTGCGATCTCCCCTGCCCTTCCGACCGCCCCACCGCTGCTGCGGCGCACAGGCCGCAAGGTGCAGCTCAACCTGGGCAAGTACCGCGAGATCATCATCGCGGTCGCGTTCTTCCTGCTGTTCGACCTGGCCGTGCTGGTGTTGAACTTCTACGTCTCGTTCCAGATCGCCGAAGACGCGGTCTCAATCAACCTCGCGGGCCGGCAGCGCATGCTGTCGCAGCGCATGTCGAAGGCGCTCTATGCCAGCGAGCTGGCCTCGGCCAGCGGCCCCATCCCGTCGAGCCTGCTCGACGAACTGCACAACGCCAGCCGCCTCTTCGACAGCACGCTGCAGGGCTTCCGCAGCGGCGCCCAGGTGACCGGCGGCGACGGCCGGGCGGTGTTTCTTCCCGCGGCCTCGGGGCCGAAGAGCGCCGACATCCTGGCCCGTGCCGTGGCCATCTGGGAACCCTGGCGCCGGCAGATGGACCTGCTGCGCGAGTCGGGCAGCGCGTCCCACGCCGCCTACGTCAAGGACGCCGCCGACTACGCGCGCGCCAACAACCTGGGGCTGCTCGGCCTCATGAACGAGCTGACCACCGACCTGGAGGCGGCCGCCTCGCAACGCGCCTCGGTGCTGCGCATGGTGCAGACCGGCGGCATCGTGCTCGCGCTGCTCAACTTCCTCTTCATCCTCTTCAAGTTCATCCGCCGGCTGCGCCAGTCCGACTCGGCGGTCGAACAGGCGAGCGGCGAGACGCAGGAGATCCTCTCGGTCGTACGCGAGGGCCTCTTCCTGCTGACACCCGAGATGACGCTCGGCACGCAGATCTCGCATTCGGTCGCCGGCATGTTCGGCCGCGCGGCCCAGCCCGGCGACAACTTCATCCTGCTGCTGGCGCCGCTGGTCTCGGCCAAGACGCTGGAAGACGCACGCGGCTACATCGAGTTGCTGTTCACGCCCCACGTGAAGGAAGACCTGGTCCAGAGCATCAACCCTCTTACCGAGGTGGAGCTGACGCAGACCGATTCGCTCGGCCAGAAGCGGCAGCGATTCCTCTCGATGCAGTTCAGCCGCGTGGTCGAGGACAAGGGCGTGAAGCACCTGCTCGTGACCGTGCAGGACGTGACGCAGCGCATCGAGCTCGAACGCAAGCTTGAAGGCGAGCAGAAGCGCGCGCAGCGGGAATTCGACCTGCTGGTGCAGGCCTTCGAGGCCGACCCGGCGGCGCTGGCCGCCTTCGTCGACCGCACCGAGGCCGGCCTGCTCGAAGTCAACGACCTGCTGCGTCAGGTGGAGGCAAGCGCCGACGGCAAGCAACTGCGCCGCACCGTCGACCGCATCTACCGCCACATCCACGCGATCAAGGGCGAGGCCTCGATGCTCTCGCTGGAGCTGCTGGCCAGCACCGCGCACGCATTCGAGTCGCTGCTGCAACCGCTGCGCGAATCGGCCTCGACGAGCGGCGAGGCGCTGCTGGCGCTGCCACTCCCGCTGGAAGAACTCCTGACGCGCCTCCAGGCACTCAAGCGTTCGGTGCTGCGCGACCGGCACCGCCTCGCCCCGCCCCCGGGGGCCGACGCCCTCGGCTCGCAACTCGGCGCGCTCGTCGAGCGCATCGCCCACGACACCGGCAAGCCCGCGCGCCTGAACACCCGGCTCGATGCCATCGCCGAACTGCCCACCCGCGTGCGTGATGCGCTGACGCAGATCGCGGTGCAACTCGTGCGCAATGCCGCCGTCCACGGCGTGGAAGACGCCGCCACACGCGAGGCCCGCGGCAAGCCGGTGCGCGCACGCATCGACGTCGAGGTGTCGCGCGACGAAGGCGACCAGGTCCACCTGGTGGTGCGCGACGACGGCGGCGGGCTCAGCGCCGAGAGGGTGAAGCAACGCTTGCTCTCGCTCGGCTGGTACACCGAAGCGCAGCTGGCCGAGATGAGCGTTTCGCAGATCGTGTCGCAGGTGTTCAAGCCTGGGTTCAGCACCGCCGAATCGGGCGGCGAGCACGCCGGCCGCGGCGTAGGCCTGGACATCGTGGCGCACGAGGTGCGCCGGCTGGGCGCACGGCTGATGGTGTCGAGCCGTGCCCAGGAAGGCACGACCTTTCGCGTGAGGCTGGCCACGTGAGGCTGCTCGTCGTCGACGACTCGAACATGGTGCGCTCGCGCATCGCGCGCGTGGTGCAGAGCGGCGCGCTCGGCGACGTGACGCTGCTCGGCCTCGCCCGCAATGGCGAAGAGGCCTTGCGCGCGGCCCGCACCGCCCCGCCCGACGTCGTCACCATGGACCTCACCATGCCCGAGATGGACGGCCTCGAGTGCATCCCGGCCTTGCTCGCCATGCACCCGCGCACCCGCATCCTCGTCATCAGCGCGCTCGACGACAAGTCGACCGCGATCCGCGCGCTGCGGCTGGGGGCCCACGGTTTCCTGCCCAAGCCGTTCACCGACGACGGCCTGCAGCTCGCCCTCAAGGGGCTCTTCGACCACCACCTATGAGCGCATTGAAAGAATCCGACCTGCGCCTGTTCGTCGATTCGGTGCGGCGCTACTTCGACGTCACCAGCCGCATCGCGCCCGAGATCACCTCGGCCTACCTGGGTGTGGACACAGTGCCCGGCCACGACTTCAACGGCATCGTGAGCTTCTCGGGGCGTTTTCGCGGCCAAGTGGTGGTGTCGCTGCCGGCAGCGGCGCTGAAGGAGCTGTTGTTGATCCAGAAGGAGACCGACCTGTCGCAAACCAGCCTGCTCGACGCCGTGGGCGAGATCGCCAACACCCTGGCCGGCAACGCGCGCCGCACGCTGGGCAAGGACTTGGAGATCTCGGTGCCCAAGGTGGTGCACGGGAAACCATCTGGCGGTGCGCGCACGCGCGAGCATCCCTATGTGATCACCTTCCGCTGGAACCGCTACCCGGGCGTGGTGTGCGTGGATCTCGCCGAAGCGGCCTGAATGGCGGCGCTGGCACGGCGCTTGCAGACTGAAGGCGTGCAGGTGCTCATCGCCTGCCTTCTGTCTCCTCAGTAGGGCCAAAGCCCTTTCCCCCACCCTCTGGCCCTTGCGGTCAGAGGGTTCTTTTCTTGGGGATCAATGCTTCTCTTTTGCGTGGTTGATCGAGTACTTCGGAATTTCGATCGTCACGTCCTGCTGCGCGAGGATCGCCTGGCACGACAGGCGCGAGGTGGCTTCCAGGCCCCAGGCGCGGTCGAGCAGGTCTTCTTCGGCCTCATCCAGTTCGCCCAGCGAGTTGAAGCCTTCGCGCACGACCACGTGGCAGGTGGTGCAGGCGCAGCTCATGTCGCAGGCGTGTTCGATCTCGATGTCGTGGTCGAGCAGTGCTTCGCAGATCGAGGTGCCCGTCGGCGCTTCGATCGTGGCGCCCTTCGGGCAGTACTCGGGATGGGGAAGGATCTTGATGATGGGCATGTGCAGACTTCTTCCACCTTGCGGCCGGCGAGGGCCTGGCGGATGCCGCGGTTCATGCGCTCGGCGGCAAAGGCTTCGGTGCCCTTGGCGAGCGCTTCCACGGCGGTGTCGATGGCGGCGTGGTTCTCGCCCTCGCGGGTGTGGTCGAGGGCCTGCATGAGGGCATCGATCTCGGCGCGGCTCTCGGCACTGAGCAGGTCGCCATCGGCTTTCAGCGCCGAGGCGGTGGCCAGCAGCATGCGTTCAGCTTCCACACGCGATTCGCGCAGGCTGCGCGCCTTCATGTCGGATTCAGCCGTGGTGAAGCTTTCGGTCAGCATGCGCGCCACCTCGTCGTCGGTCAGGCCGTAGCTCGGCTTGACGTTGATCGAC
>DASWSY010000287.1:0-12156 GCA_036402415.1 Rhizobacter sp.
GAGGTCGACTTCCCTGACCTCTACGAAGGCGCGGTGATGAGCACGCCTGCCGTGACCGAAGCGCAGGCGCAGGCGGTGGTCGACGATCTCGGCAGCAAGAACCACTGGCTCACGCGGCTGCCGCAGGTCACCAACGCGTACAAGGGCAACGGCCCGTCGACGCCGCACCTGGGCACCGAGTACATGAGCAAGCACGTGGGCGACGTGTACGACACCTCGCCCTATGACGCGGCCGACCCGCCGCGCATCGACCCGTATGTGGTGAGGGAGCAGCCGCTGGGCATCTCGACCGCCAACTGGGTGGCGAACATGGGACGGCTGATCGCGTTCGTGTCGCCGGTCACGGCACCCAGCACCTGAACGTGTTCTGAGGGTCGGGCCCGGCAGCGTGGGCGGCCGGGCCGCGCTACATTTCTGTCGTCATACAACCAGTGCCTCCTTCCGAATGAACCTGCCCGCCGCGGCCAGCAAGCGCTCCAAGCCCCGCAACCTGGCGATGGACCTCGTCGATGCCCTGACCGAGCAGGTGCGCGCCGGTGCGCTGGAGGTCGGCGCCAAGCTGCCGACCGAGGCGGCCATCATGGAAACCTTCGGCGTGAGCCGCACGGTGGTACGCGAGGCCCTGTCGAAGCTGCAGGCCTCGGGCGTGGTGCAGACGCGCCACGGCATCGGCACCTTCGTGGTCGGCCTCGGCGATGCGAGCGGCTTCCGCGTCGGCCCCGAGCAGCTCGCCACGCTGCGCGACGTGATCTCGGTGCTGGAGCTTCGCATCGGCGTCGAGACGGAAGCGGCGGCGCTCGCCGCGCAGCGCCGCAGCGACGCCAACCTCGCGGTGATGCGCCAGGCGCTCGACGAGTTCGGTGCTGCGGTGGAGGCGGGGCGCGATGCGGTCGCGGCCGACTTCGCCTTCCATGCCGAGCTCTCGAGGGCCACGCAGAACCCGCGCTATGCCGACCTGATCGGCGCCTTGGGCATCACCGCGATCCCCCGCGTGCGCCTGCAGCCCGAGCGCTCCGAGGATGCCGAGCGCCTGGAGTACCTGCGGCGCGTGCACCGCGAGCACGAAAGCATCTACGAGGCCATCGCCTCGCAGGACGCCGAGGCCGCCCGCGCCGCGATGCGCACCCACCTCACCAACAGCCGCGAGCGCCGCCGGCGCGCGATGGCCGCCGGGCAGGGCTGACGCGTCTTCACCCCCGCGCGGGCCAGATGTGGGCACTACGCATTGCAGGGTCACGCGCTGAGTTGTACGATGACATACAACAAGGCGGATCCACCGCTTTCACCAGGAGACCCACATGCTCAAGCCCTTGCTCGCCGCCGCCGTGCTGGCTGCGTCTTCCGCCTCCGTGCTCGCCCAGGCCTGGCCCGACAAGCCGCTGCGCATCGTGGTGCCGTACCCGCCGGGCGGCTCGTCCGACATCATTGCGCGCGCCATCAGCCAGCCGCTGTCCGACGCGCTCAAGCAGACGGTGATCGTGGAAAACAAGCCCGGCGCCAACGGCAACACCGGCACCGACTTCGTCGCCAAGAGCACCGACGGCCACACGCTGCTGTTGTGCGACGTGGGCGCGCTCGCCATCTCGCCCTCGGTCTACCTGAAGCTGCCCTTCGATCCGTCGAAGGACCTGCGCGGTGTGAGCATGCTGGCCTACTCGCCGCACCTGCTGGTGGTGCACCCGTCGGTCAAGGCGAGCAGCCTGAAGGAGCTCGTCGCGCTCTCGCAGAAGGACAAGATCGACTTCGCCGTCACCGCCATGGGCAGCGCGCCGCACCTGGCCGGCGTGGCGGTGGAGAAGGCGACGAATGCGAAGTGGGCCTACATCCCCTACAAGGGCGGCGCGCAGGCCGTGGGCGACACGGTGGCCGGCCAGACGCATGTGGTGATGAACGGCATGCTCGCCACGCTGCCCTTCGTGCAGTCGGGCAAGCTCAAGGTGCTGGGGGTGTCGAAGAAGACGCGCGTGCCGCTGCTGCCCGAGGTGCCGACCATTGCCGAGCAGGGCATCGCCGGCTTCGAGTCGGGCACCTGGCAGGGCGTGCTGATGCCGGCGAGCACACCGCCCGCGGTGGTATCGCGCGTGGCCGCCGAGTTGGCGCGCATCATCCAGTCGCCCGAGATCCAGCAGCGGCTCGCCTCGCAGGGCGCCGAGGTGGCGGTGATCCCGCCGGCCGAGTTCGGCCCCTTCTTCGAGCGCGAGCGCGCCAAGTGGGCCAAGGTGGTGGCCGACGGCAAGGTCACGATCGACTGACGCACGCCGCACGCCGCACGACGAACACGAGAGACAACACGAGGACAGCCATGAGAGAAAACCGCCTGCGCACGATGTGGCAAGCCGGCGAAGCCGCCGTCAACGGCTGGCTCGCCATTCCCAACAGCTTCTCCGCCGAGACCATGGCCCACCAGGGCTGGGACACGCTCACCATCGACCTGCAGCACGGCGTGGTCGACTACCAGGCGATGGTGGGCATGCTGCAGGCGATCTCGACCACCCCCACCGTGCCGCTGGTGCGCGTGCCGTGGCTGGAGCCCGGCATCCTGATGAAGACGCTCGATGCTGGCGCGTACGGCGTGATCTGCCCGATGGTCAGCACACGCGAAGACGCGCAGAGGCTCGTGGCCTACACCAGCTACGCACCCAAGGGCACGCGCAGCTTCGGCCCGATCCGCGCGTTGCTGTACGGCGGCGCCGACTACCCGCAGCATGCCAACGACACCATCGTCCGCTTCGCGATGATCGAAACCGCGCAGGCGCTCGACAACCTCGACGAGATCCTGAGCGTGGAAGGGCTGGACGCCATCTACATCGGCCCCTCCGACCTCTCGCTCGCACTCGGCTGCAAGCCGACCTTCGACGAGGTCGACCCGAAGGCCGCGCAGGCCATCGACCACATCCTCGCGCGTGCCAAGGCACACGGCGTGGTGGCCGGCATCCACAACGGCGCGCCCGAGGTGGCGCTTGCACGCATCGCCAAGGGTTTCCAGTTCGTCACCGTGGGGTCGGACGCGCGGCTGATGGCGGCCGGCGCGCAGGCGGTGGTCGGCAAGATGAAGGCGGGCCGTGCGCCCAGCGATGCGGGCTCCGGTTCCTACTGATTTCGAATCAAGGACATCACCATGAAGGTTGGATTCATCGGCCTCGGCATCATGGGCGCGCCCATGTGCGGCCATCTCCTCGCGGCGGGCCACGAGCTCTTCGTCCACACGCGCAGCCAGCCGCCGGCCGACATCGCCGGGAAGGCCATCACCTGCCCCGATGCGGCGACGGTCGCCCAATCGGCCGAGGTCGTGATGCTCATGCTGCCCGACACGCCCGATGTGCAGAAGGTGCTCTTCGGCGAGAAGGGCGTGGCGTCGGGCCTCTCCAAGGGCAAGGTCGTCGTCGACATGAGCTCCATCTCGCCTATGGACACGAAAGAGTTCGCGAAGAAGATCGAAGCGCTCGGCTGCGACTATGTCGACGCACCGGTGTCGGGTGGCGAGGTCGGCGCCAAGGCCGCGTCGCTCACCATCATGTGCGGCGGCAAGGAGGCTGCGTTCGAACGGGTGAAGCCGCTCTTCGAGAAGATGGGCAAGAACATCACGCTCGTCGGCGGCGTGGGCGACGGGCAGACGACGAAGGTCGCCAACCAGATCATCGTGGCGCTCAACATCGCGGCCGTGAGCGAGGCACTGGTGTTCGCGAGCAAGGCCGGCGCCGATCCGGCCAAGGTGCGGCAGGCGCTGATGGGCGGTTTTGCGGCCAGCCGCATCCTCGAAGTGCACGGCGAGCGCATGATCAAGCGCACTTTCAACCCGGGCTTTCGCATCGGGTTGCACCAGAAGGACCTGAACCTGGCCTTGCAGGGCGCGCGCACGCTCGGCGTGTCGCTGCCGCAGACGGCGGGTGCGGCGCAACTGATGCAGGCGGTGGCCGCGCACGGCGGTGGCGAGCTCGACCACTCGGCCCTGGTGAAGGCCCTGGAGCTGATGGCGGATCACCCGGTCATGCCCGACGCCTGAGGTTCAGAATCGCCGCATGAGCCTCGATCGCCTCGACCCGCGCGCCTTCCTGCGTTCCCTCTTCGACGTGGCCATCGCCGCGGCGCAACCCGAACGGGTGATCGCGTCGCACCTGCCGCCGCCGCCCAAGGGTCGCACGCTCGTGACCGGCGCGGGCAAGGCGGGCGGGGCGATGGCCGCGGCGGTCGATGCGCTGTGGCCGGCCGACCGGCCGCTGTCGGGCCTGGTCGTCACACGCTACGAGCACGTGCCGCCGGCCTACAAGAAGCAGCCCGGCCGCATCGAGGTGGTCGAGGCTGCACACCCGGTGCCCGACGAAGCCGGCGCACGGGCCGCGCGGCGCATCGCCGCGCTCACGCAGGGCCTCACCGCCGACGACCTCGTGTTGTGCCTCATCTCCGGGGGTGGCTCGGCGCTGCTGAGCATGCCGGCCGAGGGCCTGACGCTGGCCGACAAGCAGCGCATCAACCAGGCCCTGCTCAAGAGCGGCGCCACCATCACCGAGATGAACTGCGTGCGCAAGCACCTCTCGGCGATCAAGGGCGGGCGCCTGGCCGCGATGTGCGCGCCGGCGCAGGTGGTGTCGCTGCTCATCTCCGACGTGCCGGGCGACGACCCGAGCGTGATCGCCAGCGGCCCGACGGTCGCCGACCCCGGCACCTGCCGCGAAGCGCTCGGCATCCTGCAGCGCTACGGTATCGAGGTGCCGCCCGCCGCGGCAGCCGGGCTGCGCACCGGCGCGTTCGAAACCCCCAAGCCCGGCGACGAGCGCCTGGCGCGCAACACGCTCGCGATGATCGCCACGCCGCAGGCGAGCCTGCAGGCGGCCGCGCAGGCCGCGCGTGCCCTGGGCATCAGTGCCTACGTGCTGAGCGATGAGGTCGAGGGCGAGTCGCGCGAGGTGGGCAAGGTGCATGCCGCGCTTGCGCGCGCGGTGGCACGGCGCAACGAACCCTTCGCGCGGCCCTGCGTGATCCTGAGCGGCGGCGAGACCACCGTCACCGTGAGCGGCGACACACGCGGTCGCGGTGGCCGGGCGACCGAGTTCCTGCTCGGCTGTGCCGTGGCCCTGCAGGGCGAGCCGAACGTGTGGGTGCTCGCTGGTGACACCGACGGCATCGATGGCGTCGAGAGCAATGCGGGTGCCATCGTCACGCCCGACACGCTCGCGCGTGCGATGGCGCTCGGCCGCAAGCCCGACGAGTTCCTGGCGTCGCACGATGCCTGGAGCTTCTTCTCGGCCCTCGATGACCTCGTGGTCACCGGGCCGACCTACACCAACGTCAACGACTTTCGCGCGTTGCTGATCCTCTAGGGCCTGTTCACACGAAATGAGCGCCCAATGCCCCGGCACCTGCCTGGGCATTTGATGGGATGCAAGCGTGCCGTCATGCTTGTCTCTCTACACTACGCCGCACAGGGAGGTTCATTCAGAAGCATTTGGAACCTCATGAAGACCAGAGACGTCGTTATCTTTTCGGGAAAGCGCTTCAAAGTTCCCCAGGGCATCCAGCGCATCGATCACCGCGCCACGCACGGCTGGCAACTCCGCTACGGCGGCACCAAGCTCTTCTCCGATGGCACCACCGACGGCAGTGGCGCCGCCGCATCGCTGAGGGCCGCGACCGACGAGCTGCTCAAGCGCATCGCCAAGCTGCCGGCGCCCTCGCGCCTGCAACGCAAGCCGAGCGAGAACAAGACCACCGACCTGCCCGTGGGCATCTCCGGCCCGATCGTGCGGCAGCGCCCGGGTGCGAAGGTGCGCGAGTGCAACCTGTCGGTATCGCTGCCACGTTACGGCGCGGTGCCGCGCCGCAGCACCATCTACATCGGCAACGAGAACACCTACACGGCGCAACGTTTCGAGGATGCGCTGGCGCGCGCCATCAAGCTGCGCGAGGACGCCGAAGCCACCTACCGGCGCGAGGCCACTCGGGCCAAGCGGGCGGAAGCGCAGCGCCTGGCCGACAAGCAGCGGGCGCGCCGGTCGGCCTGAGCCTTCTGCCGGCTCAGCCTGCCCCGGGCTGCTGCGAGTCTTCGAACGGCGCCCGGTAGGCGCCGAGCGGCGCGTGGTCGCTCAGGCGCGCCTTCATCGAGTCGATCCAGTCGGGCGGCGTCTGCGGTTGGTCGCGCGCGGCCACGCGCAGCGCCGCGAGGATGCCGGCCGCCGCCAGCAAGTACAGGCATGCCGCCGGCCACAGCACGTCGGCCAGCGCGCGGGTGTCGTTCCAGCTCCGTGCCACGCCGAGGAAGGCACAGTACAGCCACAGCGTGTTCGACAGGGCCACCGGCAGCGCCACGCTCAGGTGGTCGCGCCAGGTCCAGCCCGACACGCGGTGCGGTCGGGCCAGTCGCGGGAAGGTGATGCGGTGCAGGACGAAGGCGTTGGCGCACAGCAACGCCACCAGCAGCAGCTTGGCCTGCAGCTTCGGGTTGTCGAGGGCCTGGGGCGAGGCCGCCAGCCCCACCAGCACCAGCCCTGCGCCCGACATGCACAGCACGACCAGCGCGATCGAGATCACCTGCGTCTCGAAGCGGCGTGGCGGGCGGATGATGCAGCGGTAGCGCGCCATCTTGGCAAGCAGGCGCAGGTCGGTCGTCAGGATGAGCCCGAGCGCCAGACAGGTGGCCATCAGGTGCGCATAGGTCAGCAGCAGTTTGTCCATGTCCCTGAATGTGTATTGGTGTGCGAATGTGATTCTTAATCGCCCAGGGCGGGTGCATGAGAGGACTAACACCGCCCGTGCATGGGTGCAAACCGCAGCCCGCGCCCCTTCCCGGCCCACGTCAAGCACATGTCATTCCTCTTGTGCCGTGCAGGCGCTTCGTCTAGAAACGAACCAATCCGACAAAAAACGAAAAAAGGCTCTGCACCTATCGAATGCAGATGTGTTCGTTTTGGCGGATCCCCACACCCGGCGGCAGAGACCGTCCACACAGGAGACAGCCCATGATGCGTTCACGCCGCCACCTCATTGCCCTGGCCAGCCTCGGCGCCGTCGGCCTGCCCGGCTGCGGCACCCTGGAGCGCCCGGCCTCGCCGACCTTCACGCTGGCGATGTCCGACGGCACGCCGCTCTTCGTGCGTCGCTGGCTCACGGTGAGCGGCCGCCCCAAGGGCGTGGTGCAGGTCATCCACGGCGCGGCCGAGCACAGCGCGCGCTACGAGCGCTTCGCGAAGCACCTCAACCGCGACGGCTGGCTCGTGTATGCCGACGACCACCGCGGCCATGCCAACACCCGCGTGCGCACCAAGGCCCTGGGCGATGCCGGCCCCGACGCGTGGAACAAGTTCGTGAGCGACGAGAAGGCGCTCACCGACCACATCAAGGCGCAGCACCCGGGCCTGAAGGTCTACCTGCTCGGCCACAGCATGGGCTCGTTCATCGCGCAGGACTACGTGCAACGCTACGGCAACGCGGTGTCGGGCGTGGTGCTCTCCGGCAGCAACGGCGTGCTGGCCAATGCCGACCAGACCGTGGCCGCGGTCCGCGACCTGGCGAAGAAAGACCCGCTCGGCCCGTCGCCGGTGTTCGCGTCGGTGTTCGAGTCGTTCAACAAGCCCTTCACCGGCAAGGCCGGCTTCGAGTGGCTGACCCGCGACGCCGCCGAGGTGAAGAAGTACACCGACGACCCGAACTGCGGCTTCGCGTTCAGCAACGAGCTGGTGGCCGACTTCTTCGCCGGGCTGCGCGACATCTGGACCCCGGCCAACGAGGCGCGCATTCCGAAGAGCATGCCGATCTACGTCGTCTCCGGCGACCAGGACCCGGTGGGTGGCAACACCGCCGGCCTGGTGGCGCTGCTGGATCGGTACAAGCGCCTCGGCCTGGCCGACGTCTCGCACAAGTTCTACCCGGGTGCGCGCCACGAGGTCCTGAACGAGACCAACCGCGACGAGGTCGAGCGCGACATCGTGGCGTGGCTCAACGCCAGGCGCGGCGCGGGCTGATCGGCGCCCCTCGGGCGGCCGCGCGGGGCCTTGTGTATCGTCGCGGCATGCCTCTTCCTGACGATCGCACGCACGCATGAGCGACGACCGCCGCTACCAGCCGCCCGCGGCCGAGCTGGTCGACGTCGACGCCGAACGCGAGGTCGCCGAACGCCCTCGCCAGGTGCGCTGGGCCGCGGTGCTGCTGTGGATGAGCTTCACGCTGGGTGTGGCGATGACGGCCTACGAGCTGCGCCAGAGCACCGAGCTCGACCCCTCCGAGCTGGCCCCCGCCACCACCGCGGTCGTGGCGGGCTTCACCTTTGGCCTGCTGGCGCTCAACGCCTTTCTCAACGTGATGATCTACCAGGGCCATAACTGGGCGCGCATCGTGTACCTCGGCGTGGCGCTGCTGGGCGTGGCCTTCGTCTTCCTGCCGGCCGAGGGCGACCCCGGGACGCTGACCGAGCAGACGGGCTACGCGATCGGCTCGGCGCTCGACCTCGCCGCGATGGTGCTGGTCTTCACGCGCCCCGGGTCGCGGTGGTTCAGGCGCCGCCGCTAGGCGGCGCCTTGGCTGGCAGCCGCGCCAGCTGCGCATCGGCCAGGGCCAGGTAGAGCGGCCGGCCGAGCGTCCTGGAGATGGCGCTGGCGATCAGGGCGCAGGCCATCAGGCTCAGCACCATCGCATGGCCGTCGACCATCTCCATCACGATGATGAACGAGGTCAGCGGCGTCTGCGTCGCGGCGGCCAGGAAGCCGGCCATGCCGAGCGCGATCATCGCGGGTGCATGCGGATAGTTCATCAGCGCGCCGATGTCGTGGCCGAGCGACGCGCCGATGGCCAGTGCCGGGGCGAACACGCCGCCCGAGACGCCCGACCAGGCCGACAGCCACGTGGCCAAGAGCTTGAAGAACACGAAGACACCCGGCGGCGTGGTCTGCTGGCCGTCGAGCAGGCCCTGTGTGTGGCCGTAGCCGCTGCCGAAGGTGGCGCCGTGCGTGGCCACGCCCACCACGGCCACGGCAAAGCCGCACGCTGCGGCGAAAGCCACGGGCCGGCGCGCGCGAAAGGCGGCGAGCCGCCCACGCGACGGCCCCGCAAGCGACTGGATCAGCAGGCGCGACAGCAGCCCGCCGGCCACGCCGCAGCACACTGCGATGGCGAGGCCGGGCAGCACCGCGTCGAGCCCGATGCCGGGCACGTGGATGGCGCCGAAATAGTTGCCGGGGCCGTGGGCCGACACTGCGACCAGGCCCGCGAGCACGATGGCGGCGATGATGAGCCCGCTGTTGCGGTGCTCGGGCGCGCGCGAAAGGCTTTCGATTGCGAACATCACACCGGCGAGCGGCGTGTTGAAGGTGGCCGCCACGCCCGCGGCCCCACCCGCCACGAGGAGGCCGTGCTCGCTGGCCGCCGAGCGCCTGGGCAGCCAGCGTTTCGCCCCGAGCATCACGCCCGCGGCGATCTGCACCGACGGGCCCTCGCGCCCGATCGACAGCCCGCCGAGCAGCCCGATGGCGGTGAGCACCGCCTTGGCGCAGGCCAGCCGGATCGACACGAAGAGGCCCCGGCTCGTGGCATCGACCGCGGGGTCGAGCGCGGCGATGACCTGCGGAATGCCCGAGCCGCCCGCCCCCACGAAGCTGCGCCGCACCAGCCACACCACCACGGCCGCACACAGCGGCGTCCACACCAGAGGCAGCCACCACGCCGCGGCGCTCATGCTGAAGAAGAGCGCGAGGGCCTTTTCGGTGAGCCAGGTGAAGCCGACGATCGCCAGGCCCGTGCCCGCGGCCATCGCGATGACGACGCCGCGCGCAGCCCAGAGCCGCCAGTCGGCGAATTCGCGTCGCAGGCGCTGCGGGAACTGCGTGTCGTCGCTCATGGCACCTGCGCCCCTATGATTTCCGCATGGCCACCCGCAAGCGCGCCTCCGACACGCCCCCGACCGCCTCCGCGCCGGTCGACATCAGCGACAACGCCTCGGCGGCGCGGGTCCTGCGGCAGTTCCGGCAGGTGTTCAACGCCGTCAAGACTCATTTCCAGCAGGTCGAGAAGAGGACAGGGGTGGGGGGCGCACAGCTCTGGGCTCTGAGCATCATTCGTTCCAGCCCCGGCGTCGGCGTGAATGCGCTCGCGCGGGCGATGGACGTGCACCAGTCCACCGCCAGCAACCTGGTGAGGACCTTGGTCGAGCGCGGGTACGTCGCGGTGTCGAAGTCGCCGAAGGACCGCCGCGTGGTGCAGCTCACGCTGCTGGCGCCCGGCGTGCGCCTGCTCAGGAAGGCGCCGGGGCCCTTTGCCGGCGTGCTGCCGGATGCCCTGGCCCGGCTTCAGCCCGACACGCTCGAGCGCCTGGAGGCCGATCTGGCGGAGCTGCTCGCGGTGCTGAACACGGATGAGCGCGCCGCCAACATCCCGCTCGGGCAGGTGCTCTGACGGTCGATGGCGCGCGCTTCGGTGGTGGCTCAGCGCGTCGGGTAGACGATGTCGGCCCGGCGGTTGTGTGAGTAGGCCGTCTCGTCGTCGCCCTTGTCCTGCGGACGCTCTTCGCCCCAGCTCACCGGCTCCATCTGGGTGTCGCGCACGCCCCAGATCTTGAGCGCCTTCATCGTCGCCTCGGCGCGTTTCTGGCCGAGCGCGAGGTTGTATTCGGCGCTGCCGCGCTCGTCGGCATTGCCCTCGATCTTGACCTTGAGCGAGGGCATGGCCGCCAGGTACTTGCCGTGCTGCTCGATCACGCCCATGTCTTCCCGGCCGACGATGGCTTCGTCGAAATCGAAGAACACGCTGCGGCTCTTCGCCAGGCCGCTGTTGGGGTCGAGGTGCGCGGGCAGGGCCGACGCCTGGAGCGTGGTCGACGGGCGCCCGGCCGTGCTGTCGGTGCTGCCGGCCCGCCCGGAGACAGCGTTGCCCGTGGCGCCGGTGCCAGATGCGCTGCCCGTGGGCGCGGTGGTCGAGCATGCACTGAGGGCCACCGCCAGTGCGGCCGCTGCGGTTGAAACGAAGATGTTCACGACGCTGTCTCCTGTTCGGGGTGTGTGTCGAAGCCCCCTCTGGGCTTCGGTCGCGCCGGCATGTTAAGCGCTGATTTGTACAAATGCATTCGTCATTTGCGCGAATGCTCACGGTATCGCTAGCGGCGCCGGTTCTTGTCCCAGATGGCGATCACGATCAGGCTGTAGGCGAGGCAGCGGATGGCGTAGTGCACCAGTTCGTGCTCGCTCGCGCCGATGAGGCCGAGGGCGGCGCGGTTGACGGCTTCGATCAGGAACGACGCGGAAAAGAGCAGGTAGAAACGATCGCGGCTGCTGCGCCAGTACTTCAGGAAGAAGAGGCTGATCGCGAAGGAGCTCGCGGCGATGGCGCCCAGCATCAGCGGCGACAGTGCGGTGGTGTTCATGCGTCACCATCCAGGATGAGGCCGGCGAGGAACACCAGCAGCGCCGCCAGCCCCAGCGACAGCCGCACGAGGGAGAGGTCGCTGGCGGGCAGCACGATCTTGTCGAGCACGACGAAGACGTTGTTGAGCGTGAGGCCCACGAAACAGAGGCCGCCCCACAGCAGCAGGCGGAAGCGGCTTCGCAGGTAGGCGCGCAGCAGCAGCCACGCGCACAGGGCAGCGGTGATCGCACAAGCGGCGTAGGCAAGCTCAGCCATTCACGTGTCCTTTCTCAGCTTGAACGCGTTCGCGAAGCGTTCGGCACTGCGCTGCGTCGAGTCGTGGATCAGGTTGGTGATGCCCACGAGGTTGGATTGATAGCAGACGAAGACGTCGGTGAGCGCCTGCGCCAGCGCCTCGTGCCGCGGGGCATAGCGGTAGCCTTCGCCGTCGGCGGCGATGATGCCGGCGGCGGTGAGTTCGGCGACGAGCTTTTCCGCTGCGGCCAGCGGCACGTAGAGCGCCGAGGCGATGGCTTGCACCGAATGGGCCCGGCCGGGGTTGAGATGGAAGTGACGCGCCGCCTCCAGGAAGGGCACGGAGGGCACGCTCGTCAGCAGGAAGCGCCTGACGGCATCGGGGATGGCGGGGTCGTGGCGTGGCACGGCGTTATGCGGGCGAGACGGGGGGTGAGGGCGGTCGCACCGGGACCGTGGCCGCCAGGTCGCGCAGGAGGCGGATGACCGTCACCACCTCGCGCTGGCTGTCGACATGGAAGCTCGCGCCGTTGGCGGCATCCGCGGGCCCGACGTGGAGGGTGAGCCAGCCCGGCCGGG
>DASWSY010000288.1:0-3881 GCA_036402415.1 Rhizobacter sp.
CGAGACCGACACCACCGGGTCGCTGCGGCCGGTCACGGTGACCGGGGGAAGGGTGGCGGGTGCCGGTGCCTGGGCGTGGACGCTCAGGCACAGCAGCGCGGCGGCCGATGCAGCCGGCGTGCGAAGAATGCGGGTGGAAGCCATCGTGTGTTCCGGAAAAGCGATGGCAGGTCGGCGGCACCCTTTTCGGTGCGTGCTTCCCTGCGCGAGGATTACCTCAATCAGGTTCAAAGGGACTCTCTCAGTCGGCGACCCTGTGCGTGGCCTCCAACACCCCTAGCGGACGCTGCGCGAGCGGCGCAGCGGGAATGGATTATGTCAGTCGTCGAACGAAGGGGTTTCCACGCCGAGCAGCTTGTGCAGCTTGGGGCTCGCGGTGGTGTACTGGAGCTGGATGCGCTTGTCCGGGAACACGTACGGCGCTGCGCCGAATGCCGCGAGCGCGGCTTCGTGGAAGCCCGACAGGATCAGCTTCTTCTTGCCGGGGTAGGTGTTGACGTCGCCCACCGCGAAGATGCCGGGCACGCTGGTTTCGAACTTCTCCGTGTCGACGACGACCTGCTTGCGCTCCAGGGCCAGGCCCCAGTCGGCGATGGGGCCGAGCTTCGGGCTCAGGCCGAAGAAGACGAGCAGGGCGTCGAGCGGCACCACGCGCGTGACCGCATCGCCGCCGGTGACCTTGACGCCGGTGAGGCGGCCCTCGGCTTCTTCGATGCCCGTGATCTGGCCCACGATGAACTGCATCTCGAGCGCGTCGCACAGCGCACGCATCTTGGCCACGCTCGCGGGCGCGGCCTGGAAGCCGTCGCGACGGTGCAGCAGGATCACGCTTGCGGCCCGGTCGGGCCCGTCCTGCGCGAAGTGCAGCGCCCAGTCGAGCGCCGAATCGCCGCCACCGACGATGACGAGGTGCTTGCCCGCGAATTCGGCCGGGTTGCGGACGCGGTGGAAGACCTGGGTGTCCTCGTGCCTGTCGAGGCCTTCGACCTTGAGCTTGCGGGGCTGGAACGAGCCCACGCCGCCGGCCACGATCACCACCTTGGCGAGGAAGCGCGTGCCCTTGTTCGTCTCGACGAGAAAGCGGCCGTCGGCCTGCTTCTCGACTATGGCCACTTCCTGCCCGAGGTGGAAGGTGGCGCCGAAGGGCTCGATCTGCCGGAGCAGGCTGTCGACAAGCTCGCGCCCGGTGCACCGTGTCACGGCCGGAATGTCGTAGATCGGCTTGTCGGGGTAGAGCTCGATGCACTGCCCGCCGGGGCTGGCGAGCGAGTCGACGACGTGGGCCTTGATCTCGAGCAGGCCCAGTTCGAACACCTGGAACAGGCCCACCGGGCCGGCGCCGATGATCAGCGCATCGGTGTCGATCATCGAAGGAAGCTCTACTTCTTCAGCTCCGGCAGCTTGCCGGTCCTGTCTTTCCATTCGTCGGCATCGGGCAGCGGCGCCTTGCGCTTGGTGATGCTCGGCCAGCCCTTGGAAAGCTCGGCGTTGATCTTGATCATGTGTTGCTGATCGGCCGGCACGTCTTCCTCGGGGAGGATCGCGTTGACCGGGCATTCGGGGATGCACACGGCGCAGTCGATGCACTCGTCGGGGTCGATCGAGAGGAAGTTGGGGCCCTCGCGGAAGCAGTCCACAGGACAGACATCCACGCAGTCGGTGTATTTGCAGCGGATGCAGGCTTCGGTGACAACGTGCGTCATGGCTCTTGCGATGTGTTGGAGTTGGTGCGTGGGTCGCCGTGCGGCGAAACGGTGCATTTTAGGGGCTTGAGGGTTTCCCCCGAAGCTGCACCGTTGTCGGAAATCAAGGTGCTCAACGGCGAAGCTCCGGCGCCGACCGTGACGATGGTGGGGCGCCCCGCGTGCAACACGTTGCCGTGCGCCAGTTCGCTGACGGAATGTTCGCTCTGGAGCGCATCCGGCCAACCTGCGCGTGACACGACGCTCGCCGGCGTGTCGGCAGCCCAGCCGGCGGCCATCAGTTGTCGAGACAGCTCGGCCAGCTGCTTGCCGGCCATGTAGAACACCTCGGTGTCGGCCGTGCGGGTGGCGTGGAGGTTGCCGGAGCGGGTCATGGCCGTGGCGAAGCTCACGCTGCGGCCCGTGCCGCGACGCGTGAGAGGCTTCTGGCTGCTCGCGGCTGCGGCCAAGGCGGCGGTGACGCCGGGCACGACTTCAGTCTCGACGCCGTGTTCGGCGAGGGCTCGCAATTCTTCTTCCAGCCGGCCGAAGACACTGGGGTCGCCACCTTTCAGGCGCACGACGGTCTGCACTTCGCGTGCGTGTTTCACGAGCAGGGCATTGATCGTGGTCTGCCCGGTGCTGTCGCAAAAGCCGCGTTTGCCGACATGGACCCAACGTGCGGCCGGTGCGAGGTCGCGCAGCGCGGGGTCGGTGAGGGCGTCGTACAGCACCACGTCGGCCGTGGCGAGCAGCCGCGCGCCACGCAAGGTGATCAGGTCGGCGGCCCCGGGGCCTGCGCCGATGAAGATCACCTTGCCCATGGCTTACGCGGCGCCCTTGACGAGCAGCGCACCGCTCGTGCGGTTGCTCGCCGGGTCGACGATGATGAGCGAGCCGCCGACGCGGTTGGACTCGTAGGACTCCACCGGCAGCGCCTGCTGCGTCTCGACGATCACGTGGCCGATCTCGTTCACGGCGAGCTGGTGCGCCTCGGTCGCTTCGAGCGAGTAGATGTCGAGGCGGCTCTCGATGCTGGCGATGCGCGCCTGCACCCAGCGATTGCCGTGGCGCACCCAGTACTTGCGGCCGACCTGTGCCGGCTCGGTGTCGAGCCAGGCGAGCGTGGCGCTGAAGCGGTTGGTCTCGTGGACGGTCTTGGGCGTGGCAATCCAGTCGCCGCGCGAGACGTCGAGCTGGCGGTCGAGCACCACGCCGGCGGAGCGGCCCGCCTCGACCACGTCGACCACTTCGCTCGCCAGCCGCACTTCGGCCACGATGGCGGTCTGGCCGCTCGGGAAGATCTGCACTTCATCGCCGGGCTTCACACGGCCGTGGGCCACGCGGCCGTAGAGCGTGCGCGGCTGGTTGCCGGTGCCTTCGCCTTCGCGGCTCACGTATTGCACCGGGATCAGCAGGTCGCCGTCCTTGCGCTCTTGCAGCGCGGGCAGCGACTCCAGCAGTTGCAGCAGCGAGGGGCCGTCGTACCAGTCCGCGTCGAGCGGCTGGGTGACGTTGTCGCCACGCAGGGCCGAGACCGGGATGATGCCGGCGACGTCGATGCCCGCTTGCTTGGCAAACGCGGTCAGCGACTCGCTCACCGCCTTGAAGGCGTGGGCCGGGTCGGCCGCAGCATCGAGCTTGTTGACGGCGAAGACGATGCTGGGCACGCGCAGCAGGTGCGCGAGCAGCGCGTGGCGACGCGTCTGCGGCAGCAGCGGCACGGGCTTCTGGGTCGTGTCGAGCTTGGTGATGTCGACCAGCACCACGGCGGCATCGCTGCCCGCCGCAGCCGTCACCATGTTGCGGGTGTACTGCTCGTGGCCCGGGGCGTCGGCGATGATGAACTTGCGCTGCTTGGTGGCGAAGTAGCGGTAGGCCACATCGATCGTGATGCCCTGCTCGCGTTCGGCTTCGAGGCCGTCGGTCAGCAGCGACAGGTCGATCGGCTGGCCGGCGGCCTTCTTCTCCAGCGTGTCGAGCTGGTCGGCGAGGATGGCGCGGCTGTCGTAGAGCAGGCGGCCGATGAGCGTGCTCTTGCCGTCGTCCACGCTGCCTGCGGTGAGGAAGCGCAAGGCGCGGTGATCCTTGATGGCGGGTGCGGCGGTACTCAGGATCAGAAATAGCCTTCTTTCTTGCGGCGCTCCATCGAAGCATCCGAGGTGCGGTCGTCCATGCGGGTGGCGCCGCGTTCGCTCA
>DASWSY010000289.1:0-10950 GCA_036402415.1 Rhizobacter sp.
CTACATGGAGGCCAAGCCCTTCTCGGTGGGCTTTCGCATCGAGCACCCGCAAAGCCTCATCGACAAGGCACGCTTCGGGCCGAACGCCGGCCACCCCATCCTCGGCGCGGCCGACTACAAGCTCGTGCACCACGCGAGAAACGGCCGCTCGGTCTACAGCTTCTGCATGTGCCCCGGCGGGACGGTGGTCGCCGCCACCTCCGAGCCCGAGCGGGTGGTGACCAACGGCATGAGCCAGTACTCGCGCAACGAACGCAACGCGAATTCCGGCATCGTGGTGGGCATCACGCCGCAGGACTACCGGCAGGACACGGGCGACGGCCCGGTCAATCCGCTCGACGGCATCGTCTTCCAGCGGCAGCTCGAATCGAAGGCCTTCCGCCTCGGCGATGGCGCCTACGGGGCCCCCGGGCAGCTCGTCGGCGACTTCCTCAAGGGCCAGCCCTCCAAGGTGCTGGGCAAGGTGGAGCCGTCGTACAAGCCGGGCGTTCACCTCACCGACCTCGGCAATCCCAAGGACCCGAGCCTGCCGATGTACGCCATCCTCGCGATCCGCGAGGCGCTGCCGGCCTTCGAGCGGCAGATCAAGGGCTACTCGATGAACGACGCGGTGCTGACCGGCGTCGAGACGCGCACCTCGTCGCCGCTGCGCATCACGCGCGGCCGCGACTACCAGAGCCTGAACGTGAAAGGCCTATACCCGGCCGGGGAAGGTGCAGGCTATGCGGGCGGGATCATGTCGGCCGGCGTCGACGGCATCGAGGTGGCCGAGGCCGTCGGCGCGAGCCTCCTGAAGCTTCAGCGTCCCGACGACAGGTAGTCGAGCGCCAGGAGCCCGAGCGTCAGCGCGCCGAGCTGCATCGCGTCTTCGTCGAAGTCGAAGTGGGGTGAGTGGTTGGTCGGCGCGTCCATCGGCGTCTTGCCCGGCGGTGGCGCGCCGAGGATGTAGAACAGCCCCGGCACCACCTTCTGGAATTCGGAGAAGTCTTCCGAGGCGCTGATCTTCGGAATGGCGACCACCTTGCCGCCGCTTGCGCGCTGCAGCGTGGGCTGCATCGCGTCGGTGAGGGCCGCATGGTTGACGGTCACGCTGTACGACGCCGGTCCGAAGCTCACGCGTGCCTTGGCCCCGCTCGCCTCGGCAATCTTCTCGGCGGTGGTGGTGATGCGCTGCTTGGCCTCCGTGCGCATGCCTTCGTCGAAGGTGCGCAGCGTGCCCAGCATCTCCACCTTGTCGGGGATGATGTTCTCGCGGTTGCCGCCGTGGATGGCGGCGATGGTCAGCACCACCGGCTCGTGGTTGATGTTGAGTTGGCGGCTCACCACCGTCTGCAGGCCGGTGACGATCTGGGCGGCGACGACGATCGGGTCGGTGCCCGTCCAGGGTGCGGCGCCGTGGGTCTGCTCGCCGGTGACCTCGATGCGCACGGTGTCGGCACCGGCCATCATCGGACCGCTGCGCACGCCCAGCGTGCCGGCGGCGAGGTTGGGTGAAATGTGCAGGCCGAACACGGCGTCGACCTTGGGGTTGTCGAGCACACCCTGCGCCACCATCGCGCGGGCGCCCCAGGCGCCGTGTTCGTCTTCGGGCAGGCCCTCTTCGGCGGGCTGGAAGATGAACTTCACCGTGCCGGGGATCTGCTGCCGGATGCCCGCCAGCGCCTCGGCCACGCCCATCAGCATGGCGGTGTGGCCGTCGTGGCCGCAGGCGTGCATCACCGGGGTGTCCTGCCCCCGCAAGCGTGCCTTCACGCGCGAGGCGAAGGGCAGGCCGGTCGACTCCAGGACCGGCAGCGCGTCCATGTCGGCACGCAGCGCCACCACCTTGCCGGGCCGCCCGCCCTTGAGGATGCCGACGACGCCATGCCCCGCGACACCGGTCTTCACCGTCAGCCCGAGGCTGCGCAGGTGCTCGGCCACCCGGCGTGCGGTGCGCGTTTCCTGGCCCGAGAGCTCGGGGTTCTGGTGGAAGTCGCGGCGCCACGCCACCATCTGCGCCTGCAGCGCGGCCACGCGTGGGGCGAGCACGGCGGCGTCGAACCCCTGGGCGCCGGCGGTGCTCGCCGCCATCGCGGCGGCCAGTGCCAGCATCACCCTCTTGAGCATGCGTGTGTCTCCGGTTCGCGCGGCCGTGCGCCACGCGTTGGAGGCGCAGTCTACGAAGCTCAGGGGCAGGCGGCCATCACCTGCGCGACCGCGGCCGTGAGCTTTTTCCCATACGGCACGTGCAGGAACTCGTTGGGCCCGTGCGCGTTGCTCTTGGGGCCGAGCACGCCGCAGACCATCATCTGCGCCTTGGGGAAGCTCGTCTGCAGCAGGCTCATCAGCGGGATGGTGCCGCCCTGGCCGATGTAGCCGCAGGGTGCGCCGTAGTGCGCCTGCGAGGCCGACTGCAGCGCGTCTTCGAGCCAGGGTGCGAGGCTCGGGGCATTCCAGCCGGTGGCCCCGGCGGCACCGGCGCGGCCGTCGGCGCCGAAGGTGACCTTCGCGTTGTAGGGCGCGTTGTCTTCCAGCAGGCGCTTGAGTTTCTCGGCCGCGTCGTTCGCATCCACCGTGGGCGGCAGGCGCAGGCTGAGCTTGAAGGCGGTGTAGGGCCGCAGCACGTTGCCCGAGCTCTTCCACTCGGGAAAGCCATCGGCCCCGGTCACGCTGAGCGTGGGCCGCCAGGTGCGGTTGAGCAGGGCTTCGAGCGGGTCGGTGGTGGTGGGCAGCGCAGGACCGCCATCGGCACCGCAGGCCCAGGGGAAACGCTTCCAGACTTCGTCACCGAGGATCTGGGCGGTGGCGTGCGCCTGCTCGATGCGGTCGGTGGGGATGGTGCAGTGGAAGCTCTCCGGCAGGAGACGCCCGGTCTTCGAATCCTCCAGGCGGTCGAGCACCTGGCGCAGGATGCGAAAGCTCGAGGGCACCAGTCCGCTCGAATCGCCCGAGTGCACGCCCTCGGTGAGGATCTCCACCTTCAGCGTGCCGCTCACCATGCCGCGCAGGCTGGTGGTGAGCCACAGCTGGTCGTAGTTGCCGGCGCCGCTGTCGAGGCAGACCACCAGCGCCACCTCGCCGAGGCGTGGCTTGAGCGCGTCGATGTACGCGGGCAGGTCGAAGGAGCCGCTTTCCTCGCAGGCTTCGATGAGGCCAACGCAGCGCGGGCGCGCAATGCCTTGCGCATCGAGCGCCTCGATGGCGGTGATGGCGGCGTACACCGCATAGCCGTCGTCGGCACCGCCGCGGCCGTAGAGCAGGCCGTCGTCGTACTTGGGCGTCCAGGGCCCGAGGTCGTGGCGCCAGCCGGTGAACTCGGGCTGTTTGTCGAGGTGGCCGTACATGAGCACGGTGTCGGTGCTGCCGCTCCTGGTGGCCGGCACCTCGAAGAAGATCACCGGCGTGCGGCCCGGCAGGCGCACCACCTCCAGCTTCAGCCCGGCCACCTTGCGGCCTTCGACCCAGCTTGCGGCGTCGCGCACGACCTTGTCGAGGAAGCCGTTCTTCTGCCAGTCGGCGTCGAACATCGGGCTCTTGGCCGGTATCGCGATGTAGTCGGTGAGCGCGGGCACGATGCGTTCGTCCCACGCGCGGTCGGCATACGCGGCAATCGCAGTCGATTCGTCGGGCTGGATCGGTTGCAACGGGTCGCGGGCGTTCATGGCGTGCTCCTTGGGGTGCTCGATGCAGTGTAGACAAGCAAAAAGGGCTTGCCTCGCGGCAAGCCCTCTTCGTCGAGTGCAGTAAGGATCAGGCGCGTTTGAACTGGAGCGACTTCACTTCCAGGAAGTCTTCCAGACCCCACTTGCCGAACTCGCGCCCGTTGCCCGACTGCTTGTAGCCACCGAACGGCGCCTGCATGTTGAAGCCACCGCCGTTGATGTCGACCATGCCGGTGCGGATCTTCTTCGCCACGTCCTTCGCGCGCTCGTCCGTCGAGGCCCACACGCCGCCCGACAGGCCGTAGATGCTGTTGTTGGCGATGGCGATGGCTTCGGCTTCGTCCTTGTAGGTGAGGATCGACAGCACCGGGCCGAAGACTTCTTCCTGCGCCAGGCGCGAATCGGGCTTCACGCGGCCGAAGACGGTGGGCTTCACGTAGAAGCCCTTCTTCTCCAGGCCTTCCGGCGCGCCCAGGCCGCCGCACAGCAGTTCGGCGCCCTCGTCGAGGCCGATCTGGATGTACTCCTGCACCGTGTCCTGCTGCGACTTCGAGGCCACCGGGCCCATCACCGTGGTCTCGTCGAAGGGGTCGCCGACCTTGTAGGCGGCCGTCACGGCCACCGCGAGCCTGGCCACTTCCTCGTACCTGCTCTCGGGCACCACCATGCGGGTGTGGGCGGTGCAGGTCTGGCCCGCATTGAGGAAGCAGGCCTGCACCGAGCCCTTGACGGCGGTGGCGAGGTCGGCGTCTTCGAGGATGACCGAGGCCGACTTGCCGCCGAGTTCGAGCGCCACACGCTTGATGGTGTCCGAGGCTTGCGCCGAGATGCGGCGGCCGGCGCCGGTGGAGCCGGTGAACGACACCATGTCCACGTCCGGGTGCTTGACCATCGCTTCCCCGACCACCGTGCCGCGGCCGGTGACGAGGTTGAACACGCCCGCGGGCACGCCGGCGTCGTGGATCACTTCGGCCAGGATGAAGGCATTGAGCGGCGTCACGTCGGCCGGCTTCAGCACCACGGTGCAACCGGCGGCCATCGCTGCCGCGACCTTGGCGCCGATCTGGTGGAGCGGGTAGTTCCAGGGCGTGATGGCGGCGACCACGCCCACCGCTTCGCGCAGGACGGTGGAGTGGCCGGCCTGCTCTTCCCAGTGGAAGCTCTCGACGAGCTTCGCGTAGTACTTGAAGACGGCGATGGGCGAGCCGGCCTGGATCGGCAGCGACTGCTTGAGCGGCATGCCCATCTCGGAGCTGATGGTGTGGGCGATCTCGCCGGCACGCGCCTTCAGGCCTTCGTGGATCTTGAGCAGGTACGCACCCCGCTCGGCCGGCGCCAGCGACGACCAGGCGTCGAACGCCCCGCGGGCGGCGGCCACCGCACGGTTCACGTCGTCGGCATTGCCCCGCACCACGCTCGCGATGGCGTCGCCGGTGGCCGGCGAGACCACCGCGCCAGGCGCTTCATTCCCCAGGCTGGCCACCCATTGGCCGCCGATGTACAGCTTGTCTTTCCGGATCATGGTGTGCACCCTCGCGCGAATTAGAACGGGAGTGCAATTTTAGGCGGCCGACCCTTTCAGCGACTGCAACCAAGATGACAGGAGCGCCAGGACTTCGGCCTGCTCGGGCTCGTTGAAGATCTCGTGGTAGAGCGGGCCGAACTCACGGGAGGTGACCACTGACTTTTGCGCCGTGGCTGCAAAGTCGCGGCTGCCCGACGGTGCCACGCAGCGGTCGCTGCCGGCGTACATCAGCAGCGTTGGCAGCTTCCAGCGTGCGGCGTGGTGGCGCACCCACTCGCCGCCGTCGAGGATGAAACGCGCCAGCCGCGGCGTGATGCGGTCGTGCACCAGCGGGTCGGCGCGGTAGGCAGCCACCACCTTCGGGTCGCGCGAGATCCACTCCGGCTTCAGGCCGTTGTTCACCGCCAGGTCGGGCGCCAAGGCGCCGAGCGTGGCCAGCAACAGCTTCTGCACGGCGTTGGTGTCGGCGGCGAGTGCCGGCGACGAGAGCACGAGTGCCTCGACCGGCCGGTGCCACGCGGCGGTGGGCCCTTCGCCGGGCCGGGCCACGCCTTCGCCGACGAAGCGCGAGGCGATCAGCCCGCCCATGCTGTGGCCGAGCAGCACCAGCGGCCCGGGGTGCTGCGCGCGCACGTGGTCGATCACCTGCGACAGGTCGCGCAGCAGGTCGTCGGCGGTGTTGATCTTGCCCTTGGGGCCGTCGCTGCGGCCGTGGCCGCGGTGGTCGTAGCCGACCACGTTCCAGCCGGCGCGGTTGAGGTGGGCGGCCACGTGGCCGTAGCGCCCGATGTGTTCCCCCAGGCCGTGCACGATCAGCACCGTGCCCTGGGCGAGGGTGGGGTCGGGGGTCGGCCAGGCCTGCAGGTGCAGTCGCTGGCCGTCGAGGGTGGTGAGGGCGGCGTAGGTCATGGGGGCGCACCCTACGCACTTCGTGGCAGCCCGCCAAGCGGGAACAAGCCCTACGGCGCTCAGGCCGCCAGCACGATGCGGTCGAAGCCGTTCGACAGGCGCGGGTCGATGCGGCCGGTGATCCACGCGTTGACCGTCGCCTCGTGGCTGACCGGGCCCAGGTGGCCCGCGCCCGGCACCTCGGCGCGCAGCACGTGGGGCAGGGCATGGGCCAGCAGCTCGGCCACGCGACGCGCGGGCGTGCGCGTCTGCGAGCCGTGCATCAGCAGGATGGGCATGGTCAGGCGGGTCAGCAGGCTCTTGTGCCAGCGCGTGGTGAAGCAGGCGTCGAAGTGCCGCGGCACCACGGGCATGCGGCGGGCCACCGCGTCGCGCTGGGCGGCGGCCATCTGATTCCAGCTCGCCTCGCCACCCCAGTAGCCGATGAAAGTGGCGGCTGCCTCGTCGATCTCGCCGCGCTGCACGAGGCCGCGTGCGGTGTGTGCCACGTCGGTGATCTCCATCAGCGCCGGGTCGCGCGGGGCCAGCTCGCGCAGCACCCCGAAGGCGACCGGCTCGTACAGGCTCAGCGAGCGCACGCGCTCGGGGTGGCGCAGCGCGATCTGCAGGGCCACCGCGGCACCGTAGGAATGGCCCACCAGGTGCACGCCGCGCTCGTCGAGCTGGGGCTGCGTGCTTTCCATCAGCAGGGTCACGGCTTGGGCGTCGGCCTGCAACGCGTCGGAGGTGGCGCTGGGGAATGCCGGGCTCTGGCCATGGCCATGCAGGTCGGGCAGCAGCACCTGCCAGTGGCGCGAGAGCGTGTTGGCAAGGCCCTGCCACTGCGCGTGGCTGCCGGTGCTGGCGTGCAGGCACACCACCAGGTCGCCGGCACCCTGGGTGCGGGCCGACAGGCGGGAGGGGGGTGCGAGGGGGTCGGAAGCGTCGGGTGCGAAGCTCATGCGTGTCCATCCGGTTCAAACGGCAAGGCGGCCACGCGGGAGGCGCGGCCGCTTCGTCGGGAGGTCAAGGATGGAACGCTGGCGTATCGGCCGGATGTCGCGTGCCCGGCCGTTGTGATTCATTCGTTGCGGGCCTGTTGCAACGCCCTAGTGCGAGATGTCCTTGGTGCGGGTGCGCGACACGCCGGTGATGACGCCGAAGCCGGCCAGGATGAGGCAGGCGACGGCGACATAGAGCGCCGGCACCCCGGCCAGCACCAGGCCCCAGGCGATACCCCCGATCAGCAGGGCGAAACCGATCATGTAGAGAGCGAAAGACATGGACGTGCTCCTTGTGTCTGCGGAACTTGCGCGTGACTTTAGGCAGCCCCCGTTTCACCGCCGATCGGCCCGGGCCGGCATTTCGCGTAGGCCGGCGCCTACCGGCCTGGCTCGCTACGATGGACGCATGAAGAGCCTCTTCCATCTCGCCTATCACGTACGCGACCTCGACGCCGCACGCCGCTTCTACGGCGGGGTGCTCGGCTGCCGCGAAGGCCGCAGCACCGACACCTGGGTCGACTTCGATTTCTTCGGCCACCAGATCTCGCTGCACCTGGGCGAGCCCTTCGCGACGACGAACACCGGCCGCGTCGGCGACAAGCTGGTGCCGATGCCGCATCTCGGGCTCGTGCTGGAGCTGCCCGACTGGCAGGCGCTGGCCGACCGCTTGACGGCCGCCGGCGTCGACTTCGTGATGCCGCCGCAGGTGCGCTTCGAAGGCCAGCCCGGCGAGCAGTGGACGATGTTCTTCCGCGATCCGTCGGGCAACCCGATCGAGGTGAAGGGCTTCCGCTCGCTGGCAGGCGTCTACGCGAGCTGAGCCGCGCGCTGGCGCGTCAGCGCATCGCCTACCGGCTGCCCGGCGAGCGCGGCGATCAGGTTGTCGGCGGCGCGCTGCTCGATGGCCAGGCGCACCGACGCCACCGCCGAACCGAGGTGCGGGGTGAAGACGGTGTGCGGCGAGGCGAGCAGGCGCGGGTCGATGTGGCGCGGCCGGTCGGCGAGGTGCCAGTCTTCCAGCTCGAACACGTCGGCCGCGTAGGCGCCGAGCCTCCCCGCTTCCAGCGCCTGCGCGACGGCGGCCTCGTCGACCACCGAGCCGCGCCCCACGTTGACGAGGATCTGCCCCGGCTTGCACAGCGCGAGCCGCTGCGCGTCGACCAGGTGCCGGCTCTGCGGCGTGAGCGGCACGGCGAGCAGCAGGTAGTCGGCGCGCTGCAAGGCCTCGTCGAGCGACACCGCCTGCACGCGGTCGTCGTGCTGGGACGGGTCCACCCCCAGCAGCTGCGCGCAGCCGAAGCCGGCCAGCCGGTCGACGATGGCGCGGCCCACCGGGCCCAGGCCCACCACCGCGGCGGTGGTGCCGTGCAGGCCGGTGCCGTAGAGCGTGGGCCGCCAGCCCTGGTAGCCGCCGCTGCGCACCTGCGCGTCGCCGGCACGCAGGTGCCGCGCGGCGGCGATGGCCAGGCCGATGGCCAGTTCGGCCGTGGGTTCGGTCAGCAGGTCGGGCACGAAGCTCACCAGCACGCCGGCCCGCGCGCAGGCCTCGAGATCGAAGTTGTCGTAGCCCTTCAGCGCGCAGGCGATGGTGCGCAGGCGCGGCGCGTGTTGCAGCGTGGCCGCGTCCACCCGGTCGGGCATGAAGGCCATCATCGCGTCGGCTTCGGCCAGGTGCCGGTGCAGTTCCGCTTCGCGCCAGGGCTCGGGGCCGGGGTTCATGGTCACCTCGCCGTGCTGGCGAAGCTGCTGCAGCACCGCTGCGTGCACGGGTTGCGTGACGACGATGCGGGGCCGGGAGGGGGTCGAGTTGAAGGTCATTTGAGTTTGCGGCGCAGCAGCGCGCCCAGGCGGTCGACCACCAGCACGCAGGCGAGGATCGACAAGAGGATGGCGGAGACTTCGTCGTACTTGATGAGCCGCAGCGCCGCCATCAGCTCGAAGCCGATGCCGCCCGCGCCCACGATGCCCAGCACGGCCGAGGCGCGGAAGTGGTACTCCCAGCGGTAGAGCGTGATGTCGGCGAGCTGCGGCATCACCTGCGGCAGCACCGCATGCACGATCACCTGGAAGCGGCTCGCCCCGGCCGCCACGGCGGCTTCGAGCGGCTTGTCGTCCACATGCTCGATGGCTTCGGCGTAGAACTTGCCGACCATGCCCGCCGAGTGCAGCGCGAGCGCCAGCACGCCCGGCAGCGCGCCGAAGCCGACCGCGGCCACGAAGAGGATGCCGAGGATGATCTCCGGCACCGAGCGGCAGGCCGCGAGCAGCGTGCGCGCCGCCTGCCCCACCAGCGGGTGCGGCGTGGTGTTGGGCGCGGCCAGCAGCGCGAGCGGCAGCGACAGCAGCACGGTGAGTGCCGTGCCCGCGACCGACATCGCCAGCGTGTCGCGCAGCGGCACGAGCCACATGCGCCAGCGCGTGAAATCGGGCGGCACCATCTCGTCGGCCAGTTGCGCGATCGCGGGGGCGCCGTCGGCGAAGCGCTGTGCGTCGAAGAAGCCGGTGACGCCGAGCGCGAGCAGGCACACCGCCAGCACGAGGCCGATCAGGCCCAGGCGCCGCAGGCCGCGGCGGCGGTCGGTGTGGAGGATGGCGTCGTAGGCCGGGTTGACGGCGAGCTTGGCGGCGAGCCCCATCACTTCATGCGCGCCAGGTCGAGCTTGAGCACGCCGGCGGTGTCGCGCAGCACGTCGTAGGCGCGGTCGTCGGTGGCGGCGAACGATTCGACGCGGAAGGACTTGAGCACCTCCTTGTCGTTCATCTCCAGGAAGGCCTTGCGGATCGCCTGCTTGAGTTCTGGGGCGAGCTTGCCCTGCACCACGATTGGGTAGTTGGGGATGGGCGCGGTGAGGTCGAGCTGCACGATCTTGCTGGCGTCGACGGTGCCGCGCTTGAGCAGGTTGTCGAGGATGGGCTTGGAGAGCGCACCGGCGGGCACCTGGCCGGCCTGCACCGCGCGGGCCACGGCGTCGTGCGTGCCCAGGTGCACCGGGCGGTAGTCGCGGTCGCCGTCGAGGCCGGTCTTCTTCAGCAGGTGGGCGCGTGGCGCGAGGTGGCTGGAGGTCGAGGCCTGGTCGCCGAAGCCGAAGGGCTTGCCGCGCACGTCCTCGAGCTTGGCGACCGGCCCGCCGGCCGTGGCGATCAGCACCGACTGGTAGGTCGGAGAGCCACGCTCCACGCCGACGGCAAAGGGCTCGATGTCGGGCGCCTTCGACTTGGCCAGCACGTACGAGAAGGGGCCGAAGTACGCGACCTCGATGCGGCCGAAGCGCATCGCTTCGATCATCGAGGAGTAGTCGGTGGTGACGACGATCTCGACCTCTTTCTTCAGCGTGCGCTCCAGGTACTGCTTGAGCGGCTGGGCGTTCTGGATCAGCGTGGAGGCGTTTTCGTCGGGCAGCAGCGCGACGCGCAGGCGCGTGGGGTTGGCGCCTTGTGCCAGGGCGGCCTGGGGCACGAGCAGGGCCAGCGCGGCCGAGGCGAGTGCGGCGTTCAAGGTGCGGCGTGTCAGCATGGGGTGAGTTCCGTGGGTTCGAGAGGAGAAAAGGCGCCGGCCGGCTGCGGGGCCAGGCTGGCGGTGGGGCGGGTGTCGGCGTAGAGCGAGGCTTCGGTCTGCGCGTCGAGCGCGGCGGGCGGGCCGTCGAACACCACCCGGCCCTGGCGCAGGCCGATCACGCGGTCGGCGAAGCGGCGTGCGAGGGCCACCTGGTGCAGGCTCACGACGGCGGTGAGGCCGTCACCCTGGCAGATGCCGTGCAGCAGCGTGAGCACGCTCAGCGCCGTGGCCGGGTCGAGGCTGGCCACCGGTTCGTCGGCCAGCATCAGCCGCGGCTGCTGCACCAGCGCGCGGGCGATGCCCACCCGCTGCTGTTGCCCCCCCGACAACGCATCG
>DASWSY010000290.1:0-9015 GCA_036402415.1 Rhizobacter sp.
TGCTTCAGGTGCGGCAGCGCGTAGGCGATGCCGGGTGCCGACGCGCCCGGCAGCAGGTTTTGCGGGAAGTCCCGCCCTCGGCCGTCATCTCGGCCGCGCGGGGTTCAGCGTTTGCGCTTGGCGCGCTGCTCGTCGGCCAGCTGCCGGAGCCGGGCCTCGGCGGCATCGGCATAGGCGGCGCATCCCATCGGCCGTGGGTGCGGTCGCGCCGCATCGGCGTAGTGCCATCCGCTCTGGTCCGGGTGGGGCGTGATGAGCAGGTCGCATGGCAACCGTCGCACGACCGCGAAGCTATGCGCATACGCATCGAGCAGCCGCGGATAGGCCGCGTTGCCCACGAGCGTGTAGCCGGGTGCGCTCAGGCTGTCGACGTAGGCAATGCGCAGCGGCTTGCCGTCGCGGGTGTCGGTCCAGGTCCAGCTCATGCTGCCGGGGGTGTGGCCCGGCGTGAACGCCACGGTGAAATGCAGGCCGCCGAGCGACACGGTCTCGCCGTCCTGCAGCAGACGGTCGGCCTGCACCGGCGGGTAGGTGATGCCGTCGCCGAAGTGGATGTCGGCGCTGCCGCCGCGTGCCAGCAGGGCCGCCGATTCGGCGTTGCTCACCACGCGCGCGCCGGTGGCCCGCTTGAGCGCGGCCAGCGGCCCCACGTGGTCGGCATGCGCGTGGCTGTGCAGGATGAGCTTCAGCTCGTGCGGCGCCACGCCCAGGCGCTGCAGGTGCGCGAGCAGCAGCTCGGCCGCCTGCGGCATGCCGCCGTCGATCAGCACCGCGCCCTGGGCGGTCTTGATCAGAAGGCTCGTGATGTCGGCGGTGCCGATCTGCCAGGTGCGGTCGGCGATGCGCAGCGGCTCGATCGGCGTGAGCCAGCTTGCGGGCACCTCGTAGGGCTTGAGCTGGGGCAGGGAGGGCTGTGCCTGGGCGCCGACGCAGGCGAGGCAGAGTGCGAGGATCCATCGGTTGGGCAGGCTCATGGTCCGGCGATTCTCGGCCCGCCGGCGGTCGACTGCCTCGTGGCGGGCGCGTGCGGCATGTCGGTCACGCGAGCAGCAGCATTGCGGCAGCCACGGCCGTCGGGAAGAGCGCCCCCAGCAGCAGCCCGCCCGCGCCGACCGACTCGTCGGTGAAGCCGCGCTTGAGCAGCGCGAGCCCCGCCGGATTGGGCGCGTTGGCGATCACCGTCAGCCCGCCGCCGGCCACGGCGCCGGCCACCAGCATGTATTTCGCCGGGTCGGAGATGCCCGAGATCTGGGAGCCGAGGTAGGTGAGCGCGGCGTTGTCGGTGACGGCGGTGAGCCCGAGCGCGCCGAAGAAGAGCGCGAGCGGCTCGAGTCCCGAGACGATGGGCTGCAGCCACCAGCGCTGCAGCCCGCCCAGCACCACCAGGCCGGCCAGGAAGAAGGCCACCAGCAGCGCTTCCTTGATCAGGAGCGGGCTCTGGTAGCGCTCATAGGCCTGCGTGAAGCCGAGGAAGAGCAGGAAGAGGCCGAGGAACGCAACCGGGTGGTGCGCCAGCACGATCACGCCCGCCAGCAGGGCCAGGTGCACCGCCACCACCTGCAAGGGCACCCGGCCCGTGCGGGGCGAGGGCTCCGCGCCGGGGCTGCCGGCGTTCAGCAGGTGGCGGCGCAGCACGACCGTGGCCACGGTGGCGTTGATCAACACCGCAAGCGCCGACTTCCAGCCGAAGTTGGCGAGCATGAAGGCGCTGTCCCACTGCCAGGTCTGCGCGACCATCAGCACAGGCGGTGCGGCGTACGACGTCAAGGTGCCGCCAATGGACACATTGACGAAGAGCACGCCCAGCGCCAGGTATTTCGGCGCCTCCGGCAGCGCCTGCCGGAAGACCACCGGCGCGAGCATCAGCGCCGCGAGCGTCATGGCCGCCGGCTCGGTGATCAGCGAGCCGGTCAGCGGCACCACCGCCAGACCGAGCCACGCGGTGGCCACCGGCGCGGGCAGCGGCATCAGCCTGGCCATGCCGGCCACCGCCGACATGACCGCATCGAGCACGGGCCGCGAGCCCGCGATGACCATCACCACGAAGACGAAGAGCGGCTCGGTGTAGTTGCGCGTCTCGGCGTAGTGGAGCGCGGTGCCGGGGTCGGAGAGGGCGGCGATGGCGGCGATGAGCACCATGGCCCAGAAGCCGAACACCACCTCCACCTCGCCCAGCAGGTGCAGCAGGCCGGCGTGGCCGGGGAAACGATGGGCCAGGCGTTCGAACTGCTTGGCGGTGAAGGTGTGGATCAGTGCGAGGGCGAAGAGGCCCGCGGCGACGTAGTCGAGGAATTGAGGAGACACAGGGTGCGAGGCGTGCGAAAACCCGCGTGGCGGCCCGACCCATCGCGCAAACCTGCTGCGCCCGTGCTGGCGCAACACCCGCCGCGAGTTTAACCAGCCCGGTGCTGAGGCCGGCGGCTGAGGCGTGCGCGTCGCGCGAAGCGCCTCACTTGACGATGACCTGCCCCACCATGCCGGCCTCGAAGTGGCCCGGCAGCAGGCAGGCGAACTGGAACTCGCCCGGCTGCGTGAACTGCCAGACGATCTCGCCGGTGGCGCCCGGCTTCACGTGGGCCATGTGGGCTTCGTCGTGTTCCATGCCGGGGTGCTTCTTCATCATCTCGGCGTGCTTGCGCAACTCGTCGGGCGTGCCGAGTACCAGCTCGTGCAACACCTGGCCCTTGTTCACCGCGACCAGCCGCACCGTCTCGCCACGCTTGACGGTGATGCGCGCCGGCGTGAAGCGCATCGTGTCGGCCATCTCGACGCGGATGGTGCGCCGCGCCTTGGCCGGGTCGCCTTCGCGGCCGAAGGCGGTGTCCTCGACCTGGCGCGCGTCGTACTGGCGTGCCGGTGCACGGTGCGTCTCGTCGCCGTGGGCGAGGGCGGCCGTCGCGACGAGCGAGGCCATGGCGGCGGTCAGCAGGGACTTGCAGGTGTTCATCGTGGTGTCCTTGAAGGCGAAGGTGCCGGCGGGTCAGGGCGGTGAGACCAGCGCCAGCAGGCGTTTGATGTCGTCGGCGCAGGCCTGCGCCGCCTTGTGCTCGATCTGGCGGTAGAGCTCGATCAGATGCACGCCGGTGGGCGTGAGTTCACTGCCGCCGCGAAAGACGCCGCCGCGCGCCTTGTCGACCACCGGCTCGCGCAGGCTGCGGTTCATCTCGTCGAGCAGCAGCCAGGCGCGGCGGTACGACATGTCCAGGCTCCTGGCCGCCGCGACGATCGAGCCGGTGGCCATGATGGCTTCGAGCAGGGCGATCTTGCCCGGCCCGATGGCGATGAGCTCGCCCAGGTTGACGCGCAGGCGGAAGCGGGCGCTGGGCTTCATGCGCGGGCCTCTTCGCGCGCGGGTGCGCTGCCGACCGCACCCTCCTTCAGATGCACGATCTCGCTGGCGAGCATGTCGAGGTCCTCCTCGTCGTGGGTGATCAGCAGGGTGGGGATGGCGATGCCCGCCTGCAGGTCGCGCAGCTCGCGGCGCAGCTTCTGGCGCAGGCTGCGGTCGAGCGCGGCGAAGGGTTCGTCGAGCAGCAGGGCCTGAGGCTCGTTGACGAGCGCGCGGGCGAGCGCGGTGCGCTGGCGCTGCCCGCCCGAGATCTGGTGCGGGTGGTGGCCGGCCTGGGGGCGCAGGCCGAAGGCGTCGATCCAGCGCGTGACCGCGGCATCGTCGGCGTCGCGTGCCGGGTTGGCCCAGCCGCGGCGCAGGCCGAAGGCGATGTTCTGCCGCACGGTGAGGTGCGGGAAGAGGGCGTAGTCCTGGAAGACGTAGCCGAGGCGGCGCGCCTGCGGGGGCAGGTCCACGCCGGCGTCGCGCTGGTAGAGCGTGCGCCCGGCCAGGACGATGCGGCCGGCGTCGGGCGTGGCGATGCCGGCGATCATCTTCAGCGTGAGCGTCTTGCCGGCGCCCGAGGGGCCGAAGAGCGCGAGGTGCTTCGCGTCGCTCTCGAAGCGCACGTCGAGCTGGAAGCGGCTGTCGCGGTGGCGCAGCAGCTTGCGCACCTGCACGTCCCAGGTCATGCGCGGCCTCCCTCGCCGTTTCGCGCGGGCACGCGGCCGGGCACGAGCCGTCCGGCGGCCAGCAGCACCGCGATGCAGGTGATCGAGGTGACGGCGACCAGGAAGTTGGCGGTGTCGTCCTGTCCGGCCTGCACCGCTTCGTAGACCGCGATCGACAGGGTCTGCGTCTTGCCCGGGATGCTGCCCGCCACCATGAGCGTGGCGCCGAACTCGCCGAGCGCGCGTGCGAACGCGAGCAGCAGCCCGGCGAGGATGCCGTGCCACGCGAGCGGCAGCGACACGCGGAAGAAGATCGCCCACTCGCCCACGCCGAGCAGGCGTGCGGCGTCTTCGAGCTGCGGGTCCACCGTCTCGAAGGCCGCACGCGCCGCCTTGAAGACCAGCGGGAAGGACACGATGGTGGCCGCCAGCACCGCGCCCTGCCAGGTGAAGATGAGCCGGATGCCGAAGGTCTGCAGCAGCCACGACCCGAGCGGCGAGTGCGTGCCGACCAGCACCAGCAGGTAGTAGCCCAGCACGGTGGGCGGCATCACCATCGGCAGCGTGAGCACCGCGTCGAGCAGGTTGCGGCCCGGGAAGCGCCAGCGCGCCATGGCGTAGCCGATGCCCACGCCGAAGACGAGGTTCATCAGCGTTGCGCAGGCCGCGATCTTGAGCGTGAGCGAGAGTGCGATCCAGGCGTCGCCCATGTCGGCAGCGCGCTCAGGGTTGGCCGAAGCCGTGCCGGGCCAGCACGGCCTGCGCGGCCGGCGACACCAGGAACTCGACGAAGCGCTGCGCGAGCGCGGCGTTCGGGCTTGCGCTGACCGGCGCCGCCGGGTAGAGGATGGGCGTTGTCGTCGGCACGGTGAAGGCGACCCTCACCTTCCCGCGGGCGAGCGCCGCATCGGTGGCGAAGACGAAGCCGGCGTCGACTTCGGCGCGTGCCACGTAGTCGAGTGCCTGGCGTGCGTTGTGGGCGCCGACCGTCTTCGGCTCGATCGCGCTCCACTGGCCGGCGGCCTCCAGCACGCTTCGGGTGTAGCGACCCACGGGCACGCTGGCCGGCAGGCCGATGGCGATGCGCTGGTACGCCGGCTGGGCCAGATCGGCCAGCGTCTTCGGGCTGTGCCGGCCGGCGACCGGCACGACGAGCACCAGCGTGTTCGACGCGAAGTTGCGCCGTTGCGCGGCCTGCACAAGGCCGCGGGCCTGCGCGAGGTCCATCGTCTCCGGGTCGGCAGTGGCCAGCACGTCGACCGGTGCGCCGTTGGCGATCTGCTGCAGCAGCGCGCCCGAGGCGGCGTGGTTGAAGCGCAGCTTGTGCCCGGGGTGGGCGGCCTCGAAGACCGGGCCGAGCTCGTGGAAGACGTGGGTGAGGCTGGCCGCGGCCGACACCGTGAGCTCGGCCCCATGGGCGCCGAACGAGCAGCAGGCGGCGAGCAGGATGGAAACGAGGCGGACGGGGGCCATGCGGCAGGGGCGTGACTCGATATGCACCAGTATATATGTCGGGGCCTGTGCAGCCGGCCGCTGGCACGCAATCTGCATTCACGGCGTTCACGAGAGTAGAAGCGTTCACCGCCTCGCGCTCGCGGCACCGCCCCGGTGCTGCCTGAGCCGAAGCGGCCGGAAATTGCTCTCGAAGTGCCCTGCGCTGGTGCCGCCGCACCGTGCAGGGGGCCCATCACTTCGAGATCGATTCGAGAGTCGGAGCGCTTCCATGCTGACCACCCGCCAACCCGTCTTCCGCAAGCACTGGCATGCGGTGATGCCGCTCGCCCAGCTGGCCGAGGGGCCGCAGCCCTTCACGCTGCTGGGCGAAAACATCGTCCTCTTCCTCGATGAACGCGGCGAGCCCGCGGCCCTGAAGGACCGCTGCTGCCACCGCACGGCCAAGCTCTCGAAAGGCCGCTGTGTCGAAGGCCGTCTCGAATGCGGCTACCACGGCTGGACCTACGACCGCAGCGGCCGTGTCGTGCGCATCCCGCAGTACGCCGACGACAAACCCATACCGCCTGACTACTGCACGCCGGCCTACCGCTGCACGGCACGCTACGGCTACGCCTGGGTGGCGCTCGAGGAGCCGATCGCCGACATCCCCGCCGTGCCCGAGTTCGGCGCGCCCGGCTGGCGCACCATCTTCCAGTTCTACGAGACCTGGCACACGAGCCCGATGCGGGCGCTGGAAAACAGCTTCGACAACTCGCACTTCAGCTTCGTGCACCGCGCCACCTTCGGCGTGGCCGCGCAACCGAAGCCAAGCAAGTACGAGCTGGTGGAGAACGCCGAAGGCTTCTACGCCGAGACGGTGATCCCGGCCGCCAACCCCGAGCGCTACCAGCGCATCAGCGGCGTGACCGACGCGGTGACCACGCGCCACATGCGCAACGCCTACTTCATGCCCTTCTCGCGGCGGCTCGACATCGAGTACCCGTCGGGCATCCGGCACGTGATCATCAACTGCTTCACCCCCATCGACGACGGTCGCATCCAGCTCTGCCAATGGCTCTTCCGCAACGACACGGAAGACGACTGCCCGGCGCAGATGCTGATCGACTTCGACGAAGAGATCACGCGCGAGGATAAGGACATCCTCGAGTCCACCGACCCCGACGCGGTGATCGACACGCGCCGCCGCGGTGTCGAGTACTCGATGGAAAGCGACCGCCCCGGCATGCTCATCCGCAAGAAGCTGATGGAGCACCTGGCGCGGCACGGCGAGCGTGAGATCCACCGTGGCAACGCCGATCAGCCGGCCGTCATTCCCATCCAGGCCGTGGCCTGAACACTTTCCTCTCAGGAGCTATCCCCATGAAACGCCGTCAACTCCTTCAGCTCGGCGCAGCCTCTGCTGTGCTCGCCACGCCGTTCGTCCGCGGACAAGCACCGGTCAAGCTGCGCTTCACGCTCGACTTCCGCATCAGCGGGCAGACCGCGCCCTTCCTCGTCGCGCTCTACAAGGGCTACTACACGGCCGAGGGGCTCGACGTCAGCATCGACGTCGGCAGCGGCTCGGTCGCCTCGATCACCCGCACCGCGAGCGGTGCCTACGACATGGGTTTCGGCGACGTGAGCTCGCTGATCGAGTTCAACGCCTCGCAGAGCGGCGCGCCGCTGGTGCAGGCCGTCTACCAGTACTACAACCGTGCGCCCTTCGCCATCATCGGCCGCAAGGACCGCGGCATCACCGCCGACTTCAGGAGCCTCGCCGGCAAGCGCATCGCCGCCGCCGCGGTCGAATCGACCAAGCGCTGCTGGCCGATGGCGGCCAAGCATGCCGGTGTGAAGGCCGACGCCATCGAATGGGTGACGACCGACTTCAGCCAGCGCGACAACGTGATCGTGCGGGGCGACGTCGACGGCGCGACCTACTTCCACGATTCGGCCGTCTCGCTCTTCCAGCGCATCAAGCCGGAGGACCTGTCGGTGCTGTCGTTCGCGAGCACCGGGCTCGCGGTGTACGGCAACGCCGTGCTCGCGTCGAGCAAGTTCATCGCCGAGCAACCGAAGGCCTTGGCCGGTTTCCTGCGCGCGACCAACAAGGCGATGCTCGACACCATCGCCAACCCGCAGGCCGCGATGGCCTACGTGAAGCAGCGCGAGCCCATGGTCGACGAGAAGGTGGAGCTCGAACGCTGGCGCATCACGCAGGGCTACGTGCTCGCCGCCGACACGCGCGAGCACGGCGTGGGCGACGTGAAGCGCGCCTTCGTCGAGGCACAGGTCAACGAGGTGGTGCAGACCTTCGGCCTCAAGACCCGGCCCGACCCGGCGACGGTCTACAACCTCGCCTTCCTGCCGCCCAAGGCCGAGCGCATGGTGAAGGCATGACGGCCGTGCCCGACGAAGTGCCGCTCGACGAACGCGACGCGCTCTACCTGCGGCGTGCGATCGCGTTGTCGGCGGTGGCCCGCGAGCGTGGCAACCGGCCCTTCGGGGCGCTCATCGTCGGTGCCGACGGCACCGTGCTGGCCGAGGCGCCCAACCGCACCGGCGAGAGCGGCGACTGCACCGCCCATGCCGAGATGGGCGCGCTGCGCGAGGCCACGCCGCGTGTGCCGCGCGCGACGCTGGCCGGCGCCACGATGTACGCCTCGGGCGAACCCTGCGTGATGTGCGCCGGCGGGATCTTCTGGTCGGGCATCGGGCGTGTGGTCTACGGCATCGACGCGGTGCGGTTGCGCGTCTTCCGCGGCGAGCTCGCCACGCAGCGCGACGCCGAGCTGTCGTGCCGCGACGTGTTCGCCGCCTCGCCGCATGCCATCGAGGCCATCGGCCCGGCGCTGGTGGAGGAAGCGTCGGTGCCTCACCGCGGGGCCTGGCGCTGACCCTTCCCGCGTGAGGGGCGCGGGGCGTGTTGGCAAGATGCGGCATGCCGATCGCCCGTGCCCTTCGCCTGCTGCTGTGCACCTTGGTCTTTTGCATGGCGGCCCCAGCGGGCGGCGCCGAGTTGCAGGTCGGCTCCAAGCGCTTCACCGAGTCGTACATCCTCGGCGAGGTGATCGCGCAGACGGCGCAGCGAGCAGGCATCGGGGTGCAGCACCGGCAGGGCCTCGGCAACACCGCCGTGGTATTCGAAGCGCTGAAGGCCGGCGCGATCGACGTCTACCCCGAATACCTCGGCACCATCGCCGCCGAGATCCTCAAGCAGCCGCAGCTGAACAGCGTCGACGCACTGCGGGCCGGTCTCGCGCAGCAGGGGCTCGGCGTGAGCGGCTCGCTCGGCTTCTCGAACGGCTATGCGCTCGCGATGCGCGAGGCCGAAGCGCAGCGCCTGGGCATCCGGCGGCTCAGCGACCTCCAGGCGCATCCCGGACTCACGCTCGGCCTGTCGCACGAGTTCCTCGGCCGGCAGGACGGCTGGCCTGGCCTCGCGGCGCGTTACGGCCTCACGCAGCGTCCGCTGGGCATCGACCACGGCATCGCCTACGAGGCGCTCACGAGCGGCCGCATCGCCGCCACCGACATCTACACCACCGACGCCAAGATCGCGACGCTCGGCCTGCGCGTGCT
>DASWSY010000291.1:0-3355 GCA_036402415.1 Rhizobacter sp.
CTCCTCGACCGCAGCACCTTCAGGCTCGCCCCGCACGACCCGGCCGCCTTCGACGCCAAGCCCCACAGCCCGCAGAACACCGGCGCCGACGCGCTGCTGCTCAACTACAAGTCGCTGCAGCTCACCTTCACGCCGGACCTCGCTCGCGGCGTGGCCATCGTTTCCAGCGAACCGCCGCTTGCCGGCGTGCGCATCGAGCTCGCGGTGCCCTTGTCCAACGGCGCCTGCGGCGACTGGCGCGAGGCGCTCAAGCCCGACTTTACCGACCCGCTGCGCATCCGATTCCTGGGCAGCTACTCGTCGGCCTGCCCCGAGCAGTTCTGGCAGGTGGCCTACGCCGACCCGGCCAGCTACAACGCGCGCGTGATCGCCGGCCTGTGGCGCGAAATGGGCGGCAAGCTGATCGGCCGCGTGCGCGAGGGGCAGGCGCCCGGCGATCCGCCGAGCTTCCAGGTGGCCTCTCCGGCGCTCGCCGAGGTCGTGCGCGACATCAACAAGTTCAGCAACAACGTGATGTCGCAGCAGCTCTTCCTCACGCTGCCCGTCACGCAGCGCGGCGGCCCCGGCACGCCCGAGCAGGCGCGCGACCTGATGCGCGCCTGGCTGGCCGAACGTTTCGGCGACGTGGCGCGCGACGCGGTGATCGACAACGGCTCGGGCCTGTCGCGCGACGGGCGGCTCTCGGCGCAGCTCCTCGCACGTCTGCTGCAGGCCGCCTTCGCGGGGCCGACCATGCCCGAGCTGATGGCCTCGCTGCCGGTGATCGGCGTCGACGGCACCCTGCGCCGCGCCCGCAACGGCGCCATCGGGCGTGCGCACCTGAAGACGGGCTCGCTCAACGGCGTGGCGGGCATCGCCGGCTATGTGCTCAGCCAGGGCGGGCGGCGCTACGTGCTGGTTGCGGTGATCAACCACCCGAACGCCAACCTGGCGCGGCCGGCACTCGAGGCGATCGTGCAGTGGACGGCGGGCGACGTCACGCCGCCCGTCCCGCCGCAGCCCCTCGTGCCCTGGCCTTTGCCGGCACCGCCACCGGCATCAGCGCCGGTCGCGACGCCGCCGGCCGACGCGCCTTCCGCCCCGGTCGCACCGCCCTTGCCCGCGCCGGCCTCGGCGCCCGCGTCGCCCGTGCTGCCCGGCTGAGCGATGGACGCGCTGACACTCGAATGGCTGGGCTATGCCGCGGCCATCCTCACCACCGGCTCGTTCGCGCTGCAGGCCTGGCACACCTTCCGCACCCGCGACGTGAGCGGCATCTCGCTCGGCATGTACAGCGCCTTCACCTTTGGCGTGGCGCTGTGGCTGGTCTACGGGATGGTGCTGCGCTCATGGCCGATGACGATCGCCAATGCGGTGACGCTGGCGCTCGCCATGAGCATCCTCGTGATGAAGCTCGTGATCGAGACACGCCGGCGGCGCAGGCCGCCGGCGCGCTGACTCAGAACGGGTTGTTGCGCGCGCGGTAGACGGCGGCCTGGCCGAGGCGCGTCTGCGCGTTCGCGCCGAGCTGGTAGGGACCGGCCCAGAGCCAGTCGTTCGCGCGGTTGCCGGCCGTGGCGGCTTCGGTCGTGAGGAAGCTGCTGTTCTCGTCGCAATTGGGCGTCCACGGCGTGGGCAATGCGGGAGGCACCGCCGGTTGACCGCCGGCGCAGGCCGCCTGGGTGGTGTTGACGATGCCGTAGGACGACGGGGAGCGCAGGATCACAAGCACCAGTTCATCTCCCAGCACCAGGCCGGCCGAGTGGCCACCGCCGCGGACGTCCTGCAGCTTCAGGCGCATGGCGGAGTTGAACCGCTGCGTGAGCGTGGAAAGCTGGGCCGCCTGCGCGGAACCGAGCGCCAGACCCTGCGGCGTGCTGCCCACGTCGGGCACGGTGGCCACGATCACCCGCGCCCCCGTGTTCGTGATGCGCACCACCTGTTCACCCACCTCCGTGCCCCGCGCCACCACGGTAGCGACCGGATCGGCCGTGCCCAGGGCGGCCACGATGTCGTGCGTGCCGACCATCACCGTGACGAGGTCCCTGTCGGTGAAGCCGGGGCTGGCCATGTAGGCCGTGATCTGCGCCGTCATCATCGCCACGGTGCTGTAGGGCTGCGCACGCATGAATGCACGCGGCGTGGCGCCGGCGGTGGTGAGGCACTCGGCGAACTGGTAGCCGTAGTCGTTGGCCAGGACCTGCACCCAGATCGGGTTGCGGGCGCAGTCGCGGGTGGTCGTGAGCGTGGTGCCGTCCGTGGCGCGGGTGACGCCGTTGACGGTGTACTTGCGGCCGCCGTTGGTGGGCGTGTGCGAGTCGGCCTCGATCACGCTCGCCTCGTCGCCGAAGACGATGATGCGGTCGGGCACGAACTTCTCGATCTGGTCGCCGCCTCCGCACGAGGCCAGCAGCGCCACGGCAAGGCCTGCCAGGCCGGTCACGCGCATCAGGTTCAACTTCCTCGCAAACGACGACAACTTCATGAAAACTCCAAGAGAAGGTCAGGCCGCGGCAGCACGCTGCAGACGGTCGCGCACGCCATCCCATTCGGGGGTGTCGGGCGGGGTTTCGACCCAGATGAGATGCGCGCCCTGGTCGTCCAGTTCACGCAAGGTGGAAAAGAGTTGGTGGGCGGCGGGCACCGCCTCGGCGGGCATGGCCCGGTAGATCACACCGCGCGCGGCGCTGCGCGGCACGGTTCGGCAATATACCGCCAGCTTCAGCGACGAGCCCTCGCCGGACGGTGCGTCGAGCACCTGCAGGGCCTGGCGCAGCATCTCGGCGGGCATCAGGCGCAGCTTGGCGCGCGGCGCGTAGTGCGCCTCCAGCGTCCCGGACGCCCGAGGTGCCGCCTCGTCGCGATCGAACACCGGCTCGCCGGCTATCGCCTCCAGCCGCGTGCGGGTGAGCACGCCGGGCCGAAGCAGCACCGGCCGGCCGCGCGAACAGTCGACGATGGTCGACTCGATGCCGGCCTCGCAGGGGCCGCCGTCCAGCACGAGGAGCTCGTCGCCCAGCTCTTCGACCACATGGCGTGCAAGCGTGGGGCTGATGCGCCCGAAGCGGTTGGCGCTCGGCGCGGCCACGCCCTTCACGCCCATGGCCTGTGCCGCGGCCAGCAGCGCCTGCGCCACGGGGTGACGCGGGCAGCGCAGGCCGATGGTCGACTGCCCGCCGGCGGCGGCCGCCGCGATCTCGGGCCGGCGCGGCACGATGACGGTGAGCGGGCCCGGCCACAGCGCCTCGGTGAGGCGCTGCGCCACCGGCGGCCACGCCGCAGCGAAAGCCAAGGCATCGGCCGGCGCCGCGACGTGCACGATCAGCGGATGGTCGGCAGGCCGGCCCTTGGCCTCGAAGATGCGCGCCACGGCGGC
>DASWSY010000292.1:0-5558 GCA_036402415.1 Rhizobacter sp.
CGGCGGCCACGTCTTCGCGGTCGACCCCACCTCGGCCGAGGCCTCGTGCATCGGCGGCAACATCGCCATGAACGCCGGCGGCAAGAAGGCCGTGCTGTGGGGCACGGCGCTCGACAACCTCGCCTCGTGGCGCATGGTCACGCCCGAAGCCAAGTGGTTGGAGGTCGTGCGCCTGGACCACAACCTCGGCAAGATCCACGACGTCGAGACCGCAACCTTCGAGCTGCGCTACTTCGATGCGTCGGGCAAGACGCTGGAGCGCACCGAGACGCTTCAGATCCCCGGCCGCACCTTCCGCAAGGAAGGCCTCGGCAAGGACGTCACCGACAAGTTCCTCGCCGGCCTGCCCGGCATCCAGAAGGAAGGCTGCGACGGCCTCATCACGAGCGCCCGCTGGGTGGTGCACAAGATGCCGGCGCACACGCGCACGGTGTGCCTCGAGTTCTTCGGCAACGCGCACGACGCGGTGCCCTCGATCGTCGAGATCAAGGACTTCATGTTCGCCGAAGCAAAGAAGCCCGGTGGCGCGATCCTCGCGGGCCTGGAGCACCTCGACGACCGCTACCTCAAGGCCGTGGGCTACGCGACCAAGAGCAAGCGCGGCGGCCTGCCGAAGATGGTGCTGATCGGCGACATCGCCGGCGATGACCCCGACGCCGTGGCCCGCGCCACCAGTGAAGTGGTGCGCCTGGCCAATGGCCGCGCCGGCGAAGGCTTCGTGGCCGTGAGCGCCGATGCACGCAAGAAGTTCTGGCTCGATCGCAAGCGCACGGCGGCCATCAGCCGCCACACCAACGCCTTCAAGGTCAACGAAGACGTGGTGATCCCGCTGCCGCGCATGGGCGAATACACCAACGGCATCGAGCGCATCAACATCGAGCTCAGCTTGCGCAACAAGCTGGCGCTGGTCGATGCGCTCGAAGCGTTCTTCGCCAAGGGCAACCTCCCGCTGGGCAAGAGCGACGACGCGGGCGAGATCCCGAGCGCCGAGCTGCTGGAAGACCGCGTGCAGCAGGCATTGACGCTGCTCCGCGAGGTGCGCGAGCTGTGGGACCACTGGCTCCACCACCTCGACGACACCCACCCCCAGAGCGGCCGCACGTTCTTCGCGGACCTGCAAGACCACTCGCTGCGCGCCTCGTGGAAGACGCAGATCCGCGCCAAGCTGCAGGCGATCTTTGCCGGCTCGGCACTCAAGCCCATCGTCGACGAGGCCCAGCGCATCCACAAGGAGGTGCTGCGCGGCCGCGTGTGGGTGGCGCTGCACATGCACGCCGGCGACGGCAACGTGCACACCAACATCCCGGTCAACAGCGACAACTACGAGATGCTGCAGACGGCGCACGAGGCCGTGGCCCGCATCATGAAGCTGGCGCGTTCGCTCAACGGCGTGATCTCGGGCGAGCACGGCATCGGCATCACCAAGCTCGAGTTCCTGACCGACGAAGAGATCGCCGACTTCACCGCCTACAAGCAGCGCGTCGACCCCGAGGGCCGCTTCAACAAGGGCAAGCTGCTGCGCGATCCTGCGCTGAAGGCAGACCTGACCAACGCCTACACGCCGAGCTTCGGCCTGATGGGGCACGAGTCGCTGATCATGCAGCAGAGCGACATCGGCGACATCGCCAACTCGATGAAGGACTGCCTGCGCTGCGGCAAGTGCAAGCCGGTGTGCGCGACGCACGTGCCGCGCGCCAACCTCTTGTACAGCCCGCGCAACAAGATCCTCGCGACCTCGCTGCTGGTGGAAGCCTTCCTCTACGAAGAGCAGACGCGCCGCGGCGTCTCGATCAAGCACTGGGAAGAGTTCGAGGACGTGGCAGACCACTGCACCGTGTGCCACAAGTGCGTGACGCCGTGCCCGGTCAACATCGACTTCGGCGACGTGTCGATGAACATGCGCAACCTGCTGCGCAAGATGGGCAAGAAGAGCTTCCGCCCGGGCAACAAGATGGCGATGCTGATGCTCAACGCCACCAACCCCGAGACGATCAAGCTATTGCGCGCCGGTATGGTCGACGTGGGCTTCAAGGCCCAGCGTGCCGCCAACAACCTGCTGCGCGGCCTCGCGAAGAAGCAGACGGCTGCGCCGAGGTCGACGGTGGGCACCGCGCCGATCAAGGAGCAGGTGATCCACTTCATCAACAAGAAGCTGCCGGGCGGGCTGCCCAAGAAGACGGCGCGCGCGCTGCTCGACATCGAGGACAAGAACTACGTCCCGATCATCCGCGACCCGAAGAAGACGAGCGCCGACACCGAGGCCGTCTTCTACTTCCCGGGTTGCGGCTCGGAGCGACTCTTCTCGCAGGTCGGCCTCGCGACGCAGGCGATGCTGTGGCATGCCGGCGTGCAGACCGTGCTGCCTCCGGGCTACCTGTGCTGCGGCTACCCGCAGCGCGGCTCGGGACAGTTCGACAAGGCCGAGAAGATGATCACCGACAACCGGGTGCTCTTCCACCGCGTCGCCAACACGCTCAACTACCTCGACATCAAGACCGTGGTGGTGAGCTGCGGCACCTGCTACGACCAGCTACAGGGCTACCAGTTCGACAAGATCTTCCCCGGCAGCCGCATCATCGACATCCATGAGTACCTGCTGGAGAAGAACATCACGCTGAAAGGCGGCGGTGGCTACCTCTATCACGACCCCTGCCACAGCCCCATGAAGCTGCAGGACCCGATGAAAACGGTGAAGGCCCTCGTCGGCGACAACGTGCTCAAGAACGAGCGCTGCTGCGGCGAAAGCGGCACGCTGGGCGTGACCCGGCCCGACATCTCGACCCAGGTGCGGTTCCGCAAGGAAGAAGAGATCCGCAAAGGCGAAGCCGCGCTGCGTGCGACCGGCGCCGTGGCCGAGAAGGCCGACGTGAAGATCCTCACCTCGTGCCCGAGCTGCCTGCAGGGCCTGAGCCGCTACGGCAACGACCTGCAGAACGGCCTGCTGGAGGCCGACTACATCGTGGTCGAGATGGCCAACCAGATCCTCGGGCCCGCCTGGATGCCCGAGTATGTGGCCCTTGCCAACGACGGCGGCATCGAGCGCGTGCTGGTCTAGTTACTCCGCCGACAGGCCGCGCTCCTTGATGAGCGCGTGCCAGAAGGCGGTTTCCTTCTGCAGGAAGGCGGCAAGCGCCGGGCCGTCGGACGGTGTCACCTCCAGGCCGAAGTCTTCCAGCTTGGCTTTCACTTCGGGCGTGCCAATCGCCTTGTTCATCTCGGCCGTGAGGCGCGTGGCGATGTCGGCCGGCGTGCCTTTGGGCACGAAAAGGCCTTGCCAGGCGGTGACCTCGAAGTCCTTCACACCGAGCTCGTCGAGCGTGGGCACGTCGGGCAGCGAGGGGATGCGTTTCTTCGACATCACCGCCAGCGCCTTGACTTTGCCGCCGCGGATCTGCGGCAGGCCGGCGGCGGTGTCGAGCACCATCATCGGCACCTGGCCGGAGATCACGTCCTGCACCGCGAGCGCCGTGCCGCGGTAGGGCACGTGCACGACGAAGCTCTTGGTGCGGTCCTTCAGCAGTTCCATCGCCAGGTGGTGCGGGCTGCCGATGCCGGGCGAAGCGTAGCTGTACTTGCCCGGGTTCTTCTTCAGCTCGTCGAGCAGTTGCTTGCCGCCCGTGAAGCCGGACCCGGGGTGCACCGCGAGGATCAGCGGGAAGCGCGCCATGAAGCCCACCGGCACCAGGTCCTTCGGGTCGTAGGGCAGCTTCTTGTACATCGCGCTGTGGAAGACCATCACGCCGTTGTCGCCGGTGACGATGGTGTACCCGTCGGGGGCGGACTTGGCCGCGTTGTCAGTGCCGATGATGCCGGCCGCGCCGGGGCGGTTGTCGATCACCAGGGGCTGGCCGAGCTGTTTGCCGAGCTGCGGGGCGAGCTGGCGGGCCAGGAAGTCGGAGCCGCCGCCGGCCGGGTAGGCCACCACCCAGCGCACCGGCTTGCTGGGCCAGGTGTCAGCGAGGGCGAGGCCCGGGGCGGCGAGGGCGCCCGCCAGGGCGAGGCCCACGAGGCGTCGATGGAGGAGAGGTGCGGTCATGGGATGCGCTCAGAGGGATGGGGTGGGCCATCTTATCGAGCGCTCGTGCCGCAGGGGGCTCAGCCGTGCTTGGCGTGGGTGTCGTACCAGCTCACCTTGTCGACCAGCCGGCGCAGCACCGGCACGTTCTTCAGCAGCCGACGCAGCAGCGTGTTGTCGCCCAGCGTCTTGTAGAGGATGAAGATCGGGATGTAGGCGCGGATCGCCTGCTGCCGGGTGAGCCACGGGCCGTCCAGGTCTTCGCCGAAGGGGCCGGTGGTGCCGCCGACGAACTGGTGGTTGACCGTGCTGCCGTCGAGCGCCTTGTACTGGCCGTTGCGGTGCAGGCGCTGGTCGACCACCTTGAAGCGGTGGTAGCCCAGGCGCTCGAAGGTGTCGAACTCGTCCATCAGGCCGCGCCACGAGGTCTTGTTCGACTCGATCGAGATGTAGGCCGGCCGGCAGCTCAGGCCTTCGAGCCCGTGCACGCAAAGCATGTCGGCACCTTCCACGTCGATCTTCAGGTAGTGCGGGCACCCGTGCTGCTCGATCACCTTCGAGAAGCGGATGCTCTCGACCTTGATCTCTTCCGACTCGGCGCCCATGTCCTGGTTGCGCTTGGCCCAGTTGGGGTCGGCGGTGCCCCAGACCGAGAGCTTCTTGTTGACCCAGAAGCTGATCGTGCCCGGGGTCTCGCTGATGGCCTTGTCGACGATCGAGAAGGCGCCACGCGCGATGTCCTGGCTGTAGCGGGTCTTGAGTTCGCTGGCCAGTTCCGGGTTGGCTTCGATGCCGACCACCCGGTAGCCAAGCTTCAGGTAGAACTCGCTGTCTTCGCCACGGTGGGCGCCGACGTCGAAGATCAGGTCATGCGAGATTGCGGTGTCCACGAGGTTCCCTCCAGTCGCGGCCAGTTCAGGTGCGGTGTCGATTCGCCCCCTCCGACGATCGTGCCCAATGTCCAGCGGTTTGGCGCGCCTGGCAATCCCCTCAACAATGTCCCCCATGACACCCGTTTTCAAACCGCTTCCCGACGCACGATCCGGCTGCGAGCTGTGCCAGACCGCAGGCGGCCACCTCGTGTGGCAGCACGATGACTGGCGCGTGATCCGGGTGGACGACCCGGACTTTCCGGCGTTCTACCGGGTGATCCACCACCCGCATGTGGCCGAGTTCTCGCAACTCGAACCCGATGCACGCCATCGGTGCATGGCGTTGGTCACGGCCGTCGAGGAGATGCTGCTGAGCCGGTTGCGGCCGACCAAGGTCAACCTGGCCGCATTCGGCAACATGGTGCCGCACCTGCATTGGCACGTGGTGGCACGCTTCGACTGGGACAGCCATTTCCCCCAACCTCTCTGGGGCGCACGGCAACGCGAGGTGATGCCGCCGGCGCGGCATCGGCTGGCGGTGACGCTCGACGCGCTGGATGCCGACGTGAAGGTGGCGCTCGACGCCGCCTGATCAGTGCCCGAGCGCCGCGTAGGCCAGGCGCTTGAACTCGAACGAGAAGAGGTGCCAGAAGCCGTGCTGGCGCTGGGCA
>DASWSY010000293.1:0-5678 GCA_036402415.1 Rhizobacter sp.
GAGGGCGAACCCGCGCGGCTGCGCCTGGGTGGCCACGTGGCCGAGGGATGCGAGGCGGCCGTTCGTGGCGTCGAACGCGAAGCCAGCGAGCGTGGAGGACCGGCGCTCGCTGGTGTAGAGAAACCGCCCGTCGGGCGTGAAGCGCAGTTCGGCGGCCCAGGGTTCGCCGCTGAAGCCGGGCGGCAATGTGGACAGCGTCTGCGTCGGCGTGAGCGTGCCGCGCTCGCGGTCGAGCGCCAGCACGTCGAGGCTTGCGTCGAGTTCGTTGAGCAGCACGACGAAGGGCGCGCTCGGATGGAAGGCCAGATGGCGCGGGCCCGCCTCGGTGCGCATCGCCAGCAGGTAGGGCTCGTTGGGCGAGAGCGTGCCGGTGTCGGCGTCGAAGCGGAACTGGAGGATGTGGCCACCACCGAGCGAGGTGGCGAGCACATGGCGGCTGCCCGGAAGCGCGCGGATGCAATGCGCCTTCGGTGCCGTGGGAACTTGCTGCGTCGACGGGCCCGGCAGGCCATCGGCACCGATCGGATTGACCGCGACGAGGTTGCCCCCGTAGGACGCGCTGAAGAGCCAGCGGCCGGTCTCGTCGGTCGACAGGTAGGCCATGCTGTCGGGCAGGGGCGCTTCGCCGAGCTTCGACAGGCGGCCGGTGGTGCGGTCGATGGCGAAGGCGACCACCGCGAGCGGCGCGCTGCGGCGTGCGGCGTGGAGAACGCGCTGGCCGGGGCCGATGGCGAGCGGCATGACCGTGCCGCCGACCTGGGCGGTCTGCAGCGTCGTCACCGCGCCGCTCGCCTCGTCGAGCGACAGCACGGTGATGTCGCCGCTGTCGGCGTTGCTCACGTACAGGCAGGTGCTCATGGTGCCGGTCCCGTCACAGTCCCAGCGTGCGCGGCAGCCACAGCGAGAGCCATGGCACGTAGGTCACGAGCATCAGCACGATGAAGAGCGCCACGAAGAAGGGCGTGAGCGCCTTCGACACCGTGCCGATCGAGAGCTTCGCGATCGCGCTGCCGGTGAAGAGCACCGTGCCCACGGGCGGCGTGATGAGGCCCACGCCCAGGTTGACCATCATGACCATGCCGAAGTGCACCGGGTCGATGCCGAGCTTGGTGACGACCGGCAGCAGGATGGGCGTCAGGATCAGGATCAGCGGCGACATGTCCATCAGGCATCCCAGCAGCAGCAACATCACGTTGATCAGCAGCAGGATCACGTACTTGTTGTCGGAGATGCTGGTGAGGAACTGCGTGACCTGCAGCGGGATCTGCATCAGCGTCATCAGATAGCCGAAGCAGGCCGCAAAGCCGATGAGGATCATCACGATCGTCACCGTCTTGACCGTGCGGTGCACGAGCTTGGGCAGGTCGCGCCAGCGGTAGTCGCGGTAGATGAACATCGTGACGAAGAAGGCCCACAGCACCGCGATCGAGGCCGACTCGTTGGCGGTGAACACCCCCGACAGGATGCCGCCGAGGATGATCACCATCGTCATCAGGCCCCACATCGCGTCGACGCAGATCTTGAGCGCCTGGCGCAGCGGGATCACCTCGCCCTTGGGATAGTGCTTCTGCTTGGCGATCAGCAGGCACAGGACCGCGAGGGTGATGCCCATCAGGAGGCCCGGCAGCACGCCGGCCACGAAGAGCGCGGCGATCGAAACCGAGCCGCCCGCGGCCAGCGAGTACAGCACCGCGTTGTGGCTGGGCGGAATGAGGATGGCCTGCACCGAGCCGCTCACCGTCACGGCGGTGGCGAAGTCGCGCGGATAGCCTTTCTTTTCCATCTGCGGAATGAGCACCGAGCCGATGGAAGCGGTGTCGGCCACCGAGGAGCCCGAGATCGCGCCGAAGAAGGTCGACGCGAGGATGTTGACGAGCGACAGCCCGCCGCGGATGAAACCCACCAGCACCCCGGCGAAGGCGACCAGCCGGCGCGCCATGCCGCCCTCGGCCATGATGGCCCCGGCCAGCACGAAGAAGGGGATCGCCAGCAGCGAGAACTTGTTGATGCCCGAGGCGAGCTGGATCATCACCGCGTCGAGCGGGATGTCGATCCACAGCGCGCCGATCAGGGCCGACAGGCCGAGCGCATACGCGATCGGCAGGCCCACCATCATCAGGACGAAGAAGCTTCCGAGCAGCACCAGGGCGTCCATCAGCGTGCTCCCTCGCCCGACTCGACGAGCTGTTCTTCATAGCGCACGATGGCCCGGTGCGCCTGCGAGCCGAACACCATGCGCTCCAGCACGAAGACGAAGGTGATCGCGCCGCCGATCGGCAGCGGTGCGTAGGTCAGGCCCACCGGCAGCCACTGCAGCTCGGCAATGGGCTGCCGCCAGGTCTCGATGCTCAGGTTCGTGCCGTACCAGGTCACGAAGCCGCACACCACCAGCATCAGCAGGTCGACCAGGACCGTGAACGCCTTCTGCACCGGCGCCGGCAGGCGTTCGGTGAGCATGGTGACGGCGATGTGCGCGCCGGCGCGGTAGGCCGCGGCCGCACCGATGAAGGTGAACACCATCATGAGCAGGATCGCGATCGGCTCGGGCCATTGCGAGCCCTGGCCGAGCATGTAGCGCGTGAACACCCCCCAGGGAATGATGAGCGACATGAGAAAGATGGCGAGGCCGGCGAACCAGATGCTCGCGAGGTACAGGCGGTCGAGGACCCGGACGATGGGGTGATCCATGGCGATGGCGTGCTTCAGGAAGGGCCGGCGCCGGGCGGCGGCGCCGGCATGGCCGTCACTTGACGGCTTCGATGCGCTTGATGAGCTCGGGGAACTGAGCGCCGTACTTGGTGCGCACCGCGGCGGTGGCGTTGTAGAAGGGCTTGTTGTCGATCTGGATGAACTCGACGCCCGCGGCCTTGAGCTTGGCGGTGTAGTCGGCCACGCTCTTGTCCCACAGCACCCGCTGCTCCATCTGCGCTTCGCGGGCGTACTTGCGGAAGAGAGCCTGGTCTTCCTTCGAGAGCTTGTCCCACGCCACCTTCGACATCACGAAGATCTCGGGAATGATGAGGTGGTTGGTCTGGGTGTAGTACTTGGCACCGGCCTGGTAGTGGTTGGCGGTGAAGAGGGTGGGCGGGTTGTTCTCCGCGCCATCGACCACGCCGGTCTGCAAGGCGGTGAAGACTTCGCCGTAGCCCATGGAGATGCCGTTGCCACCCATCGCGTTCATCGTGTCGACGAAGAGCGGGTTGCCCATCATGCGGATCTTCATGCCCTTCAGGTCTTCGGGCTTGCGCACCGGCTTCTTGGTGTAGAGGCTGCGCGAGCCACCGTCCATCCAGCCCAGGCCCACGAGGCGGGCCGACGAGGCGGTGATCTTGTCGAGCATCTCCTGGCCGATGGGTCCGTCGATCACCGCGCGCATGTGTGCCTCGTCGCGGAAGACGAAGGGCATGTTGAAGACGTTGACCTCGGGCACCACCGGGCCGATGGGGCCGAGCGAGGTGCGCAGGATCTGGATCGCGCCGATCTGCGTCTGCTCGATCATCTCCTTCTCGCCGCCGAGCACCGAGCCCGGGAACATCTGGAACTTGATGCGGCCCTTGGTGTCGGCCTCGATCTTCTTGCCCATGTTCTCGATGGCCACCACGTTGGGGTAGCCGGCGGGGTGCACGTCGGCAGCCTTCATGGTCTGCGCGTGGGCGGCCAGCGTGGTGCCCAGTGCCAGGGCGGCGGCGAGCAGCGTGGTGCGGAAGTTCATGCGTGTCTCCTGTCTGATGTGTGTGGTGAAAGGGGCGGTCACTCGAAGGGACCGGTGCGCGTGAAGGCGCCGCCCTGGTAGAGGACGGCGGGGTCGTTCGGGTCGAGGGTCGGGTGGCGGGCTTCGACGGCGGCGCGGAACTTGTCGCTGCTGTCCTGCGGGCGGTAGCCGATGTGCCGGGCGAGCGTGTTGTCCCACCAGGTGGTGGCGTTGTCGCTCATGCCGTAGATGATCGAGTGGCCGACCACCGGCGCGGTGAGGCTCGCCATCACCAGGCGCTCCAGGTCGTCGTAGCTCATCCAGGTGGCCAGCATGCGGCGGTCCTTCGGCTCGGGGAAGGAAGAGCCGATGCGCAGGCAGACGGTCTCGATGCCGAAGCGGTCCCAGTAGTAGCGCGAGAGGTTCTCGCCGTAGGCCTTGGAGATGCCGTAGTGGCCGTCGGGGCGAAGCGGTGCGTTGGCATCGAGCACCTCGTCCTGCCGGTAGAAGCCGGTCACGTGGTTGCTGCTCGCGAAGACGACGCGCTTCACGCCCTGCTTGCGCGCGGCTTCGTAGAGGTTGTACGTGCCGACGATGTTGGCCTGCAGGATCAGGTCGTAGGGCTGCTCGGTGGAGATGCCGCCCAGGTGCACCACCGCGTCCACGCCGTCCAGCAGCGTGAGCATGGCCTCGCGGTCCTCGAGCCGGGCGGGGCGCAGTTCCTCGCCGGCGGCCGCCGTGCCGAGGTCGGCGATGTCGGACAGGCGCAGGGTGTCGCAGTAGGCCTTGAGGCGGCCGCGCAGCTCGCGGCCCAGGCCGCCGGCCGCACCGGTCATCAGCAAACGGGAGAAGCGAAGGGGCGTGGCGGCAGCGGGCATGGCGTCGTCGGGAGTGGTGCGTCGAAGTCGGGGCGGTGAACAAGTGGCGCGGAGGGGAGGGCCGGCACACCGCTAGCCGTGTTGTAGGTTGTCGTACAACAACGTGATCGTCGTTGATCGCCCCCGACGGTTCATAGCGGGCTAACCCTGATCTCTTGGCATGTCCCGGCGCCCGCAGGGGTCAACTCTTGGCGACTGTGCGTCACGAAACGCACACTCCGCGGCTCAGTCATACGATGACTGACAACAGAAGTTCAATCCACAGGAGACAACCCATGCAACGAAGAATGTTCGTGATGTCCGGCCTGGCGCCGGTGGCACTGACCGCCTGCGGCGGCGGCGAGGACGAGGCCCAGGCGACGGTGGCCGACGGCGACCGCGCGCAAGCCCTGCAGGCCACGACGGCCCCCACGCCGCCGGCCGGTGGCACCCGCGCCGCAGCGCTCGACGCCCTGAAGCGCGCCGCGAAGTTCATGAACGAGACCGTCTCGTACCGCGGCGGCTATGTGTGGCAGTACCTGCCCGACTTCTCCACCGTCTGGGGCGAGATGGAGGCCAGGCGCACCATGTGCTGGATCCAGCCGCCGGGCACGCCCACCGCCGGCCATGCCTTCCTCGACGCCTATCACGCGACCGGCTCGGAGTACTTCTACGAGGCGGCCCACCGCACCGCGCGGGCGCTCATCGAAGCCCAGCACCCGGCTGGCGGCTGGAACTACATCCACGACTTCGCAGGCGAACGGTCGCTGCGCCAGTGGTACACGACCATCGGCGCCAACGGCTGGCGGCTGGAGGAGTTCCAGCACTATTACGGCAACGCGACCTTCGACGACGCGGGCACCGCGGTGTCGTCGCAGTTCCTGCTGCGCATGTACCTGGAAAAACGCGACCCGCGCTTCCTCGTGCCGGTGCTGAAGGCGATCGGCTTCGTGCTTGCCGCGCAGTTCAGGGGCGGCGTGGCCGACGGCGGCTGGCCCCAGCGCTGGCCGGTCAACCCGAACGCGATCTCGTCGATGCCGCTGCCCAACCCCGAGCAGTTGCCCGCCGGCGCGCAGCACGGCATGGAAGACGGCGACTACACCACGATGGTCACCTTCAACGACGACGTG
>DASWSY010000294.1:0-4632 GCA_036402415.1 Rhizobacter sp.
AGCGCGGCGGCGCGCACCTGCTCGTCGTCGCTCGCGAGCATCAGCCGGTCCATCGCGTCCAGCGCCGTGCGGCGCAGCTCGGCGGGGATGCGCTGCACCGGGTCGGGGTCGTCGGGCGGCAACTGCACCTCGCCGAAGCCGCAGACCTCGGCCACGCCGACGCGTCGCAGCGGCGCCGGCCGTTTCACCGCAGGACGGTGCTGCAGCACCGGCGGCCGCACATAGGGCAAGGACGCGGGCGCGGCGGCCACCGGCGCCGCCAGCGGTCGCACGTCAGGCGTCTCGGAAGGCAAGGGCCGCCACGGCGACCACCACAACAGCACCCCCACCGCGCCGGCCGCGACCGGCACGGCCCAGCGAAAGGCGCCGTGTTGTCTCCGTCCATCCATGGCCTGACCTCGTGGGGCGAGCCTGTGCCGCGAGCGTGGCACAGGGGCCTGGCGCTGGCAACTGTCGGCCAGGTGTCAGCACGGTTGGCCGCGCCTCGGCAGAATCGCCCGCACCGCCACTGCCTTGCCCCGCCATGCCCACAGCAGAAGACTTCAACCAGCGCGGCGCGCACAACCTGCCCGGGCACCTGGGCATCGTCATCACGCACGGCGGGCCCGAGGAGATCCGCGCCGAGATGCCGGTGCAGCGCTGCCTCATGGCACCCAACGGCTTCCTGCACGCGGGCAGCGTGGTCACGCTCGCCGACACCGCCGCCGGCTACGGCTGCCTCGCGAGCCTGCCGGCCGGCGCCGCCGGGTTCACCACCGTCGAGCTCAAGTCCAACCACCTCGGCACCGCACGCGACGGCACGGTCGAGGTGGTCGCAAAACCCGTGCACCTGGGCAAGACGACGCAGGTCTGGGACTCGGTCGTCACACACCGCGAGACCGGCAAGACGATCGCGCTCTTCCGCTGCACGCAGATGGTCCTGTATGGCAAGGCCTGACACGGCCGCGGCATGACACCATGTGGCGCGTGCTGAGCCCGATCCTCGTCATCGCCCTGCTGGCCTATGCGGCCGCGTGCGCGGCCCTGTTCCTCTTCCAGCGCTCGCTGCTCTACTTCCCCCAGCCGGCGCAGGTGGTCACGCCGCTGGTGCCGGTGCCAGGCCGCTCCGGCGTGGTGGCGAGCCAGCGTGCCCAGGCGGGCGAGCAGGCGGTGATCTATTTCGGCGGCAATGCCGAAGACGTGACGCAGAACCTCGCGCCGCTCGCGCAGGCCTTTCCGGGGCATGCGCTCTACCTGATGCACTACCGCGGCTACGGGCACAGTCAGGGCCGCCCGACCGAGGCCGACATCGCCGGCGATGCGCTCGCGCTCTTCGACCAGGTGCGCAAGACCCACCCGCAGGTCACCGTGGTCGGCCGCAGCCTGGGCAGCGGCGTGGCCCTGCGGCTCGCCAGCCAGCGGCCGGCCGCGCGGGTGGTGCTCGTGACCCCCTACGACAGCATCGAAGACATCGCCGCCGAGCGCTTCGCGCTGTTCCCGGTGCGGTGGCTGATGCGCGACCGCTACGCGTCGTGGCGCTACGTGCCGCACGTGGCCGGGCCGGTGACCGTGATCGCGGCCGAGCACGACACGGTCATCCCGAGGCCCAGCACCGACAAGCTGATGACACGCTTCGCCCCCGGGCGCGCCGAGATGCACGTGCTGCCGAAGACGGGCCACAACGACGTCCACGTCGCCCCGGGCTACCTGGGGCTGCTCGCCGGCTCGGACCGGCGCGGCCGCTGAGGCTGCGCGTCTACTGCCGGATCGCCTCGACCTGCACCCGCAGGCGCACGCTGTCGGGCGAGATGGCCGGCAGCCCGAAGTCGAGGCCCCAGGCGCTGCGCAGCAGGGTGGCCTCGAAGTCGCCGCCGCAGACTTCGCGCTGCAGCATGGGGTGCTCGTAGCAGCCATAGCGGGTGGCCGTGAGCGTGACGGGCGCGCTCCTGCCCAGCATCACCAACGTGCCCGACACCGAGGCGACCTTGTCGCCGCTGAAGACGAACCGGTCGCCGACGAAACGCGCCCGCGGGAAATGCTCGACGTTGAAGACCTCCCGGCCCTTAAGGTGGGCGTCGAAGGCCGCCACGCCGGTGCTGACCGAGGCCATGTCGATGTGGATCTCGACCTTGCCCGTCCTCGCGGTGTGGTCGATGACCACCGCGCCCTCTTCGCGGTCGAAACGGCTGCGGTGGGTGCTGGTCCCGAAGTGCCGGGTCTCGAAGGTCACGCTGGTGTGGCTGGGATCGATGCGGTAACGGATGTCCTGGGCCTGGGTCGCGCCGGTGCAAAGCAAGGCGGTGGCAAGGGCGGCAAGCAGGGTCGTGGTCATGGGTGTCGAAGGACAAAAACGGGCCGCTCCGGGCGGAAGGACGTGATCCGTGAACGAAAGCACAAAAAAGCGGGTTCTGGCTTGACGTTTTGGACAGGGACAAACGCCAGTCGACAAATTGAACGGGCGTGCAAATCATGCCGCGCCCCCGTTCAATCCCGGCCGGGTGCTCGTTCAGAACACGTGCCCGCAGCCAGTGGGCCTCCAAAGGAGACAAACCATGAGATCCCTCTCTCGCGATCTCGCGCGATGGCATTCGCGCGCGGTCGTCGTGGCCTTGGGCCTGGCGCTGGGCGCGTCGGCCACCTGGGCCCAGACCACGACGACCCTGCTCCAGCAGAGCTTCACCAGCGGCCTGGGCAGCTTCAGCTCGGCGGGCAGCGTCAGCACCGGCTCGACCGGCGCCGTGATGCGCGGCAGCCTGTTCTCGACCGACGGTTCGGTCACCTCGGCCAGCTTCAGCACGGTGGGCTACAGCGCGCTGACGCTGAGCTTCACGCGCGTCACCGCCGGCGGGCTGACCAGCACCGAGGCCGGCATCGCCGAGGTGTCGACCAATGGCGGTGCGAGCTACACCGCCCTCGAAAGCACCCGGGCGACCACCGCCAGCCAGGCCACGATCGCGCTGCCGACGAGCGCAGCCGGACAGGCCAACGTGCGGCTGCGCTTTCGCATCAACGCCAACGGCACGGGCGACACCTACACGGTGAACAACGTCACGCTGACCGGCACCACCGGCGGTGGCGGAAACGGTGGCGACGCCTCGCTGCCCGCACTCGGCGAGTACGCTGCCTTCGAAAGCGGCCAGGTGCGCCCGATGGCCCTGTCGGCCGACGGCAACCGCCTCTACGTGACCAACACGCCCGACCACCGCGTCGAGATCTACAACGTCTCGGGCAGCACGCCCACGTTGCTCGAATCGGTCTCGGTCGGCCTGGAGCCGGTGGCCCTGGCGCTTGCGCCCAACGGCAACCTGTGGGTCGTCAACCACCTCTCCGACAGCATCAGCGTCGTCGACGTGTCGCGCACGCCGGCCCGCGTGGTCAACACGCTGCTGGTGGGCGACGAGCCGCGCGACATCGTGTTCGCCGGTGCAGGCAACAAGTGGGCCTTCATCACCGCGGCGCATCGCGGCCAGAACGCCGGCTTCGACCCGCAGCTCCACACCCCCGGCATCGGCCGCGCCGACGTGTGGGTGTTCGACGCCGCCAACCCCGGCACCGCCTTCGGCGGCACGCCGGTCACGCGCCTGAACATGTTCGGCGACACCACCCGGGCGCTGGGCCGCAACGCCGACGGCTCGCGCGTGTATGCCGCGGTGTTCAACTCCGGCAACAAGACCACGGTGCTCAAGGCCGACATCCCGCAGGGCGGCATCCCCAACAAGCCGCCGCCCAACGTGTCGGTCACCGGCGTGGCTGCGCCGATGACGCCGCTGATCGTGCAGAAGAACGCCGCCGGCAACTGGGTGGACTCGGGCGACCCGATCACCGGCACCCAGCCGCGCACCTGGAACAGCCGCGTCAAGCTCGACCTGCCCGACCTCGACGTCTTCACCATCGACACCACCGGCACCACGCCGCGCGTGATCGCCCAGGTGTCGGGCGTGGGCACCACGCTCTTCAACATCGCGGTGAACCCGACCAACGGCCGTGTCTACGTGAGCAACCAGGAAGCGCGCAACCTGGTGCGCTTCGAAGGCTCGGGCACGCGCGGCTCCACCGTGCGTGGCCATTTCGTCGAAAGCCGGATCACGGTGATCAACGGCACCACCGCCACGCCGCGCCACCTCAACAAGCACATCACCAGCTACAACCAGAACCTGGGCACCGACGCCGAGCGCGCCCTCGCCCTGGCCACGCCGCTGGAGATGGCCGTGTCGCCCGACGGGGCCAACCTCTTCGTGACGGCCATGGGCTCGAACCGCCTGGCGCGCATCAGCACCACGCAGCTCGAGGCCAACACCTTCACGCTGAGCAGTGGCGGCCAGGTCAACCTGACCGGCGGCGGCCCGACCGGCGTGGTGCTCAACCCGGCGCGCAACCTGGCCTACGTGCTCACGCGCTTCGACAACGGCATCTCGGTGGTCAACACCTCGGGCAACCTGAGCGAAGTGGCGCACGTGCGCATGTTCAACCCCGAGCCGAGCGAGGTCGTCGTCGGCCGCCCCTTCCTCTACGACGCCACGCTGACCTCCAGCCGCGGCGACTCGTCGTGCGCGGGCTGCCACATCTTCGGCGACATGGACCACCTCGCCTGGGACCTGGGCAACCCGGACGAAGAAGGCGTGGCCAACACCAACGCCTACAGCCCGGAAGCAC
>DASWSY010000295.1:0-2991 GCA_036402415.1 Rhizobacter sp.
GTCGGGCCGGTGCGCAAAGCCGAGGAAGACGTTGGGGATGAAGCCGGTCTTCGCCTGCACCTCCAGGATGCGGGTGCGGATGTCCTCCGGCAGGTCGGCGATCTCGGGCACCGGGTAGCGGCTGATGGGGTGGCTCATGGCGGTCTCCTCGGGCCTCGTCAGCCCAGTTCGTCGATGTTCTTCGGCCAGCTCTTGTGCAGCAGCGTCGACAGCGCACGGTCGGCGAGCAGCTTGCCGCCGGTCTGGCAGCGGGCGCAGTAGTTCGTCTCGTTGTCCGCGTAGACGATGCGCTGCACCGGCGTGCCGCAGACGGGGCAGGGCTGGTTGTACTTGCCGTGCACCGCCATCTGCGGATGGAAGGCGGTGACCTTCTCCGGCCAGTCGCCGGCTTCTTCGTCGAGGCGGTCGATCCACTCCTGCAGCACGGCCTGCGTCGCGTGGTACAGCCGCTCGATCTGCTGCGGCTCCAGCTTTTGCGACAGCGCGATGGGCGAGAGCTGCGCGCGGAAGAGGATCTCGTCGGAGTAGGTGTTGCCGATGCCGCTGAAGAGGCGCGGGTCGGTCAGCTGGCGCTTGAGCGTGTGGTTCTCGCGCGTGAGGCGCTCGCTGAAGTCGGCGAGCGAGGCGCTCATCACGTCGAGGCCGCCCGGGTCCATGGCCTGCAGGGCGGCGCGGTCGGCCAGCACGTGCAGCGAGGCGCGGCGTTTGCTGCCCGCTTCGGTCAGCACGACGCTGCCGTCGTCGAACTCGAAGACGGCGAGCGAGATCTTCCCCGGCGGCTTGCCACCTGGCAGCAGCCAGCGCAGGCGGCCGGCGATCATCAGGTGGATGACGAGGAAATGGCCGTCGTCGAGGGCCAGCACTACGCGCTTGCCCAGGCGCTCGACGCCGATCACGGTGCGGCCTTCGGCCTCGGCGAGCGGCGGTACGGCGGTGCGCAGCAGGAAGGGGTTGAGCACGCGCACGCGCCTGAGCACCCGGCCTTGCACCTTCTCGGCCAGGCGGTCGACGTAGACCGTGATATCGGGCAGCTCCGGCATGGGATCGAGTGTCACGGAAATCCGCCGGCCCCGATAATCACGGGTTTCCACGAGGCGGCGCACCTTCAGTCCCCGCGCCGCAATCCCATGTCAGACCTCACCCCCCAGGTGCGCCGCCGTCGCACCTTCGCCATCATTTCCCACCCCGACGCGGGCAAGACCACGCTCACCGAGAAGCTGCTGCTGTTCTCGGGCGCGATCCAGATCGCGGGTAGCGTGAAGGCGCGCAAGGCCACGCGCCACGCGACGTCGGACTGGATGGAGATCGAAAAGCAGCGCGGCATCTCGGTCGCGTCGAGCGTGATGCAGATGGAATACCGCGACTGCGTCATCAACCTGCTCGACACCCCGGGCCACCAGGACTTCTCGGAAGACACCTACCGCGTGCTCACCGCGGTCGACGCCGCGCTGATGGTGATCGACGCGGCCAACGGCGTGGAGCCGCAGACCCGCCGCCTGCTGCAGGTCTGCCGCGCGCGCAACACGCCCATCCTCACCTTCGTCAACAAGATGGACCGCGAGGTGCAGGAGCCGCTCACGCTGATGGACGAGATCGAGCGCGAGCTGGGCATGAGCGTCGTGCCCTTCACCTGGCCGGTGGGCATGGGCAAGCAGTTCCACGGGGTGATGGACTTGCGCGAGAAGCAGATGCGTGTCTTCAGCCCCGGCGAAGACCGCAAGGGCGCCGACGACGAGATCCTGCCCGGCCTCGACAACCCCGCCTATGCCGAGCGCTTCGGCCTGCAGTACGAGCAGGCACGCGGCGAGATCGAGCTGGTGCAGGAGGCCGCGCCCTCGTTCGACGAAGCGCAGTTCCTCGCCGGCCACCAGACGCCGATGTTCTTCGGCTCGGCGGTCAACAACTTCGGCGTGCGCGAAGTGCTCGACGCGCTGGTCGACCTGGCGCCGCCGCCGGGCGAGCGTGCCGCCATCCAGCGGGTGGTGCACCCCGACGAGAAGAAGTTCACCGGCGTCGTGTTCAAGATCCAGGCCAACATGGACCCGGCGCACCGCGACCGCATCGCCTTCGTGCGGGTGGCGTCGGGCCGTTTCGAGCGCGGCATGAACCTCAAGGTGGTGCGCTCGGGCAAGACCCTGAGGCCCAACACCGTGGTCACCTTCATGAGCCAGAAGCGCGAGCTGCTCGACGAGGCCTTCGCCGGCGACATCATCGGCATCCCCAACCACGGCGTGCTGCAGCTCGGCGACACCATCACCGAAGGCGAGACGCTGCAATACACCGGCCTGCCCTTCTTCGCGCCGGAGATGTTCCGCACCGTCGAGGTGGCCGACCCGCTCAAGACCAAGCAGCTGCGCGCCGGCCTCACGCAGCTCGGCGAAGAGGGTGCGATCCAGGTCTTCCGGCCGGTGGCGGGCACGGTGCTGCTGCTCGGGGCGGTCGGCCAGCTGCAGTTCGAAGTCGTCGCCCACCGGCTGGAGCATGAGTACGGCGTGAAGGCCCGCGTGCAGCCCGCGCGCTACAACGTGGCGCGCTGGGTCACCTGTGACGAGGCCGATGGGGGCGAGAAGGAGCTCAAGCGCTTCATCGACGGCAACGCCCACCGCGTGGCACTCGATGCCGTCGACGCGGCCTGTGTGCTGCTCGAATACGCCGGCGAGCTGCGCGCCATGCAGGAGAACTGGCCCAAGATCAAGTTCCACGCGCTACGCGAACACGCCGGCCTGGTCTTTCAGAAACAGCTCGACGGCTAGAAGACGGTCCCCCAGTCGCTGCGCTCCTGCCCCCAAGGGGCGCCACCCATCGGGCCGGCAAAGCCGGACCCTGGGGCGTGGCTCGATGGGCGCCGCGCTTCGCGGCGCAAAAAGCGCGTTTCGTCGCATCGGGCTTGAGCACGGCGGGCAGGCGCGGCACAGTCGGGCCCTCGCCAACGACCAAAGCCCGCCACCATGCTCGCCAGCTCGTTCATCGCCTTCCTGCACTTCGTCTTCG
>DASWSY010000296.1:0-2755 GCA_036402415.1 Rhizobacter sp.
CGCGGCCTGGCGGGCGGCGGCGCGCACGAAGCCGGGCAGGCCGGCCAGATCGTCTTCCGTGCGCAGCACCAGGCGGTACGCCGACTCGTCGGCCAGCACGTTCTGCCCGAAGCGGGTGTGCAACTCGGCCAGGCGCTGCACGACCTGTGCGTAACGTTGCTGGTCGGGCGGCGCGAGCTTCGCGCCCGCGCGCACGAAGTCGAGGTGGATGCGTTCGACCAGGCGGCGCTCCTCGGCGCCGAGCGTGTCGCGCTGCGCGTGCACCGCGTCCACGCGATGAAAGAGGGCCGCGTTCATGTAGACCGCGCTGCCGTGCGCCGCGAGCGGCGCGGCCATCTCGCGCTCCACCGCCTGCAGCTCGGGCGAGGTCTCGCTCGCGGCGAGGTTGTGGAAGAGCGCCTCCACGCGCGCGAGCAGGCGGCCGCTGCGGTCGAGCGCGGCGACGGTGTTGTCGAAGCTCGGCGGCTGCTCGTTCGCCGCGATCGCGTCGACCTCGGCGCGCTGCTCGGCGAGCGCCGCATCGAAGGCAGGCTTGAAGTGCGCGGGGCGCACCTCGGCGAAGGGCGGCAGCCCGAACGGCGTGGTCCAGGGCTGCAGCAGGGGGTTGGGGCTTGTCATCGCAGGTCTCGCAGGGCGGGCGCTGCGATCGATTCTAGGGAGCGCACTCCAGCGTGCGCAGCCTCGAGCGTGATGTCCTTGTCAGGCTCTGTCACGCCGGTGCCAGCGTGAACGGGGGGCGGCTCCTATCATCGTCCGCGACCCAGCCCCCTCCCCATTTCATGAGCAGCTTCACCCCCCTGTCGGCCCTCCTGGCCGGCCGCCGCCGCCACGACCAGCAGGTCAGCTTCGACATCGCCCCCGACTGGCTGCAAGGCCGCACCTCCTTCGGCGGCCTGATCTCCACGCTCGCCGTGCAGGCGATGCGCGACGTGGCCGGCAGCGCCTGGCCTGCGGCGGTGAAGCTGCGTGCGCTGCAGACGAGCTTCATCGGCCCGGTCGGACAGGGTGCGATGGACGTGACCGTGACGCTACTGCGCGAAGGCAAGAACATCCGCCAGGTGCAGGCGCTGGTGAAGCAGCAGGGCCAGGTAGCGGCGCTGCTGCTGGGCGTCTTCGGTGTCGACCGCGAGACCATCGTGCCGGCCAAGTCGCCCGAGCGCCCGCCGGTGGCGCGCTCGCCGGAAGACACGCCCGAGCGCACGGTGCGCGGCGGCGTGCCCAATTTCACCCAGCACATGGACATGCGCTTCGTCGAGGGCGTCGCGCCCTTCTCGGGCCAGCACAGCGAGCTGAGCAAGATCCACCTGCGGCTCAAGGGCGAGCCCGAGCCCATCGACCTCGAGCTCCTCACCGTGCTGCTGGCCGACGTGCCGCCCACGCCGGTGATCAGCAACTTCACGCAGCCGACACCGGCGAGCTCGGTGTCGTGGGAACTGGAACTGCGCCCGCTGCCGCAGGCGCCCGCGGCCGACGGGTGGTGGCGCGTGGACACCGACGTGCTCGCCTCCGGCGGCGGCTACGTCAACCAGGTGACGAAGCTCTGGGCGCCGGGCGGCGAGCTCGCGGCGCTGGGGTACCAGGTGGCGGCGGTCTACGGCTGAGCGTCGCCGTCCGCCTTCGCGGCCTTCTTGGCCGGGGCCTTTTTGGCGGCCGCCTTCTTCGCGGCCGGCTTCGGCTCCGCCGGCTTGTCACCCGAGTCGAGCGCCGACGTCAGCAGCTCGGCCAGCAGGCCGTTCACACCGCCTTCGTGCGCCATGCCGCGCTCGTTGATGCGCTTGACCAGCTCGCCCGGCAGCTTGCAGGCAAACGGCACGAGGCCGAGCGCCGCATCGCGGGCACGGCGCTCGCGCTTGTCGAGCGCCTCGGCGGCGCCCTGCGCGAAGCGGTCGGGCACGCCGGCGGCCCTCATGCGGCCGGCCACCTTCAGGCCGAGGTTCTTGGCGAGGTCGAATTTCTTCAGGCTCATGGCAGGTCTTCCAGGCGTGCCGACCGGCACGACGGCCGCCATTCTCGCCGCGCCCGCGGTGGTCTAATGCCCGCCTTTCCCCCATATCCCCGCGACAGGCAGCATTCCATGGCCCTCAAGGCAACGATCTACAAGGCACAGATCCAGCTCGCCGACATGGACCGCAACATCTACGGCGACCACAACGTGACCATTGCGCGCCACCCGTCGGAAACCGACGAGCGCATGATGGTCCGGCTGCTCGCCTTCGCGCTCAACGCGCCGGCCGATGACCACCACGGCGCGCTCGAGTTCGCCAAAGACCTCTGGGACGTGGACGAACCCAGCCTGTGGCAGAAAGACCTCACTGGCCAGCTCATCCAGTGGATCGACCTCGGCCAGCCCGACGACAAGCGCGTGATGAAGTCGGCCCCCCGCGCCGAGCGCATGGCGGTCTACAGCTACACGAGCAGCACGCCGATCTGGTGGAGCGGCATCGCCAACAAGATCACCCGCGCCGGCAACGTGACGGTGTGGCAGGTGCCGGCCGAGCAAAGCCAGGCGCTCGCCACCCTCGCGCAACGCACCATGCAGCTGCAGGTGACGGTGCAGGACGGCACCGTGTGGGTCGGCGATGGCACGCAGAGCATCGAGATCACCCCGCAGAAGCTGTACGGCTGAGGAAGCGCCAATAATCGGTCCACCATGACCGATACCGCCTACACCGTCTCGCACAACCCCGCCCAGCATCGCTTCGAGGTCGCCGTCGAAGGCCAGCTCGCGATCGCCGAGTACACGATGCCGGGCCCC
>DASWSY010000297.1:0-2147 GCA_036402415.1 Rhizobacter sp.
CATCTCGATCATGGTCAGCACCTCTTCTTCCATCGTCAGCTCGAGGCCGCCATAGGCCTCGGGGATGGTCAGGCCGAAGAGGCCCAGCTCGCGCATCTCGTCGACGATGGCCGGCGGGATCTCGTCGGTCTCGGAGACTTCGTGTTCGGCGGGCACCAGTCGCTCGCGCACGAAGCGGCGCACGCTGTCGACGAGGGCGGTGAGGATCTCTGGGTCTCGGATCATGATTTTTGGATGGCAGTGCTGTAAAGGCGGAAAGCCTACCGCGTCTGCAAATGTCACCTTGGCGACGTCCCGGTGCCCCTGCTGCCAGCCTGCCGCCAGCAGCCTTCGGCGCTTGTGCCTACCATGCCGGCCTCGCAGCAAGACGAGGCTCCATGTCCACAGCACCCGTTTCCCAGCCCGCGGTCTCCATCGCCGGCCTGTCCAAGACCTATGCCGGAGGCTTCCAGGCGCTCAAGCGCGTGGACCTCGACATCCGCCGCGGCGAGATCTTCGCCCTGCTCGGGCCCAATGGCGCGGGCAAGACCACGCTGATCTCGATCGTCTGCGGCATCGTCACCGGCAGTGAAGGCCGCGTGACGGTCGCCGGCCACGACATCGTGCGCGACTACCGTGTCACCCGCAGCAAGATCGGCCTCGTGCCGCAGGAGCTGGCCACCGACGCCTTCGAGAGCGTGTGGGCCACGGTGAGCTTCAGCCGCGGCCTCTTCGGCCGTGCGCCCGACCCGGCGCGCATCGAGAAGGTGCTGCGCGACCTGTCGCTGTGGGACAAGCGGAACGAAAAGATCATGGCGCTGTCGGGCGGCATGAAGCGCCGCGTGATGATCGCCAAGGCCCTGTCGCACGAGCCCGAGATCCTCTTCCTCGACGAGCCCACCGCCGGCGTCGACGTGGAACTGCGCCGCGACATGTGGGAGATGGTGCGCCGCCTGCGCGACGGCGGCGTGACCATCATCCTCACCACGCACTACATCGAGGAGGCCGAGGAGATGGCCGACCGCGTGGGCGTGATCCGCAAGGGCGAGCTCATCCTCGTCGAAGAAAAGTCGACGCTCATGAAGAAGCTCGGCAAGAAGCAGCTCACGATCGAGCTGGAGCAGCCGATGGCGGAGCTGCCGGCCGACCTGGCCGCGCTGCAGCTCGTGCTCAAGCCCGGCGGCCACACGCTGCAGCGCGAGTTCGACGCGGCCGAGGCGAGCGCCGGTGTCGCCCCCATCCTGCGGCGCCTGGCCGAGCTCGGCATCGGCTTCAAGGACGTGCACACCCAGCAGAGCTCGCTGGAAGACATCTTCGTGAGCCTCGTGCACGACAACAACCGGGAAGGAGCAGCAGCATGAGCGGCGTCGTGGGTGCGTTCAACCGGCATGGCGTGTGGGCGCTCTACCGTTTCGAGATGGCGCGTTTCTTCCGCACCGTGGGGCAGAGCCTGGTCACGCCGGTGATCACCACCTCGCTCTACTTCGTGGTCTTCGGCTCGGCCATCGGGCAGCACATGCAGAACGTGAACGGCGTGCCGTACGGCGCCTTCATCGTGCCCGGGCTCATCATGCTGTCGGTCTTCACGCAGAGCCTGTCGAACGCGTCCTTCGGCATCTACTTCCCACGCTTCACCGGCACGGTCTACGAGATCCTCTCGGCGCCCATCTCGCCCTTCGAGATGGTGGTGGCCTACGTGGGGGCGGCGGCCACCAAGTCGGTGATCCTCGGGCTCGTGACGCTCGCGACGGCGGCCTTCTTCGTGCCGCTCAAGATCGCGCACCCGGTGTGGATGGTGGGCTTCCTCGTGCTCACTTCCGTCACCTTCAGCCTCTTCGGCTTCATCATCGGCATCTGGGCCAAGGGCTTTGAGCAGTTGCAGCTCATCCCCATGCTCGTGGTCACGCCGCTCACCTTCCTGGGCGGTGCGTTCTACTCGATCGACATGCTGCCGCCGCTGTGGCGCACCGTGACGCTCTTCAACCCGGTGGTCTACCTGATCGACGGCTTCCGCTGGAGCTTCGTCGACACCGCCGACGTGGGCGTGGGCTGGAGCCTGTCGGCGGTGAGCTTGCTGCTCGTGGTGTGCATGGGCATCGTGGCGTGGATGGTGCGCACCGGGTACCGCTTGAAGAACTGAAGTTCAAGCGCGGCAGATCGCCAGCAGC
>DASWSY010000298.1:0-4484 GCA_036402415.1 Rhizobacter sp.
CACCGGATCGGATAGCGGCTCGAACGGCCGCAGGATGCGCAGCAGCGCGAGCAGATCGGGCGCATCGTCTTGCAGGTGTTGGGTGCACCATTGCTGAACGCGTTGCGCTGCATACGCGGCCTGCCCGAGAAAGCGGGTGGCTGCGCCGGCATCGCCGCGTGCGCGGATTCGAAGTTCGTCCAGTTGCTGGCGCACCGCTGCGGCTTCTGGCGTGGCACCCGAACGGGCCATGGAGAAGGCACGCTCCACGTCCCGCACGAGCAGGCGCATGGCGTTGCCCGAAATCACGATGTCGCGCACGTCGCCCAGCAGGCCTTCGGGGTCGGACAGGGCGGCGAGGGCGTTGGCACGCAGCGCCGGATCCGGCTCGCCCTCGATCCAGGCCTGCGGATGCACGTCGTGCGGCCAGCGCTCGAGCACGTCGGCCAGCATGCCCAGCCCCTGCGCGAGTCCCATTGCGGACGCGGTGCGTACGCGGCTGCGGCACAGCCACACCAGCAGGTTGATGTCGCGCGTGCGCACGAGCATCTCGCGGCACAGGCGCTCGATCTCCGTCCAGTCGGGCGGGTCGCTGCTGTCGATGAATTTGCCGTACTGCGCATCGCCGCGGGGCTGCAGCATCGACACCAGCCGGGCGAAGGCCGGGTCGTATTCGAGGCTGGGCCCGCAGGGCGCCTGGTCGGAGATGGGCTGCAGCCATTCCGCGGGGGTGTAGGGTGGGGAAGAGTTCATGTCCATTCAATGGCGGTCAATGGATGGTGCTGGTCGGCTTGGCATTGCCAAGGCAGAACAAGAAGCGGGAGTGCGGCTGGCCAGGTAGCGCTCCGGCTCGAACTGCAGGCCCACGGTGAAGTCGATCGTGCTTTCAGCGGCCGCGGCCGTGCCCAGCCAGGTCGACCAGCCGAGCTTCTGCTTGTCCTCCAGGCGCGCCGGCGGTGCGTTGTCGCGCCGCACGCGCAGCTCCAGTTCCCAGGCGAATTCAAGGCCGACGAATGCGCGCACCCATTCGACCAGCGCGGGCAGGTCCGCGCCCTGCGGGGTGAAGCGCAGGTACTGGTCGAGCGACAGCGGGCCCAGCACCAGGCGGAACTTGCTCTGCCTGTCGGGCACCACCTCGCCGGAGATGGCGCCGTGGTCCAGGATGCTCGACGCCTGCGCCACGCCGAGGCGGGTGCGGTCAGCCGCTTCGATCTCGATCCAGTGCATCACGAACTCCTGCAACTGCACCGGCACGTCGAAATAGTGCGCCAGCGTGGCAGCCAGCCCGTCGGGATGGCGCGCGTCTGCGCTGAGGTAGGTCGATGCCGACAGGCGCGCATGGTCGGGCAGCGGCCCACCGCGGATTTCGCTGGCCTCGTTGCCGCTGAGACGGGCGACGTAACGACTGAAATGCTCATCGTCGCGGCGGTCGAGTCCGGCCGCCGCTTGGGCCTGCGCCCATGCCCGGTACATGTGCGTGAGGTAGCGGTGATGGAACAGGTCGAGGAAGTCGGCGAGCGTCGGGTCCTGATGGTTCTCGGCCCGTTCGCGCACCAGTTCGGTGTAGTGCAGCGGCAGCGCGCCGTTCGGACCGAGCATGCCCAGGCCGTAGACGCGCACCATGGCCTGCTGCGGATTGTTGCCGCCGCGTGTGCGCGGCTGCCCGGGCATTCGCACCGGCGCGTTTTCTTCGGGCAGGACGGCTTCGGCGATTTCTCGGGGCGCGAAGGCCAGCGAGGCGGATTGCCCAAGCCGCAGCGGCTCTTGCCGCGGCCGACTCGAATGGCCCACGGGCGGCACATGGTCCCACAGCACCGACAGCCGCCGCAGCAGCGTGAAGAAGCCGAAACGCCACGGTGCCTCCCTCACCCGCGCGAGCAGGTCGCGCGCGGCCAGTTCCTTCATGTGCTGCCTGTCGCGGTGCATGGTCAGACGATGCCTCGCCCGCCGATGCGGATCGGCCAGCGCGCCACGTGACCGCGCTGGATGGATTCCAGCGAGGTCTGGGCGAACACGTTGATGCTGACGTGCCGTGCGAGGTAGTGCTCCAGCACCAGCCCGAAGAGATAGGGACTGGTGCCGGAGAAGCCCCCTTCGTCCACGCTGAGCGTGCAGTGCACGCCACGGCCGTAGACCAGTGGACCTGCCCCCGGCAGGCGGCGCGTTGCCGGCTCGATGCGCGAGCCCACCAGGCTGCCGATCTGCCGAAGCTGGGTTTCGTCGTCGCTGGCAACGAACAGCCGCAGCATGTCGCGCAGGGCCTGCGCGCCTTCGCGGTGCGGCATGTCCGCCAAGGGCAGGTGGTTGAACCCGATCTGCCGGATCAGCCGCCATGCCGCTTCGCGCTGGGCGAAAGGTGCCTTGGGCCGGCTGGGCGCGCGCACAAGGCCGATGGCCGTCACCGGGATCGAGTTGGCGACGGCCAGGTCCGAGTGCCCGTTGCGCGGCACCAGGCAGGGCAGGTCGCGGTTGGTGAGCAGTGCCCGCACCGACAGATAGCGCAAGCGCTCGCGATAGGGTGCTTCATGCTGGTCCACCAGGGAAACGAAGGCCTCGGTGCCGATGTAGGGCGTGCGGGTGCCGTACTTGCGCGCGTTGTCCGAGGCCAGCCGCTGCTCCCGGCGCAGCGCGAAGTAGCGGCCGTGGTTGCCCTCGTCCTGGTTGAGCGTCTGGTAGAGGGGACGAAACTCGATCTCGCTGGCACTGTCGAGTTGCTGCCCCATCAGCCCCTGGACCGAATGCACCTCGAAGTCCATGGGCCGGGCGCGGTCGGGCACCAGGTGGAATTCGGGCTGCGCCTCGTTCAGTTCGATGCGGTCGGTGCGCCGCTCGAAGAGGTTGACCACCGGCGTGCAATGCAGCGCGAACTGGTGCCGGTCGGCCAGCGCGGCGAGGTGGCCCGGCGGCTTGTTCAGCAGCACCAGCACTTCCGCCTCCTTGCCCCGCACGCGCGCCAGGCCAGGCGCCAGCTGGGTCAGGCAGAAGAAGTAGAAGCGCTGGGGGCAGGCAAAGTACTCGTGCAGCAGGTTGTGGCCGTGGAAGGTGTTCCATGCCAGCGGCAGCAGGCCCTGCCCGGGCGCCAGGCCTTCGTGCGTCAGCGCGCCGTCGGTGACCACGTGCGGGCGCTCGGCCAGGTGCCCGGCCGTGCCGGTGAAGGTGGCCACCGCCGAGGTGTGCAGCAGTTCGAACAGGTGCGACGCCACCTGCTCGTCGCCGTTGAGGTAGATGGGCAGGCGATCGAGGCCCGAAAGCGCCGCGAAGTCGAGCTCGCCCACCACCCGCAGGCGAAGGCGAAGCGCGCCCGACACCTGCACATGCGGCGGCAGGTAACGGCCCAGGGCGGGGATGTCCGGCGGCGCGCCGGTGAGCGCGGCGTCGACGATTTCGATGGGCCACAGGGTCAGGTCCTGGCTGGAGCGGAATTCGCAAGGCGTGACTTCGCCGTCGGGCACCTTGGCATGGAAGGCCGTGCCACGCGGCACGACGAAGCCGCGGCGAAAGTCCCCCTCACCGTGGTTGGGATGCAACTGCGCGACCGCCATCGACGGCGTGGGGCCCAGATAGTTGGGGTAGAGCACTTCCAGCAGGCGCTGGGTGAAGCGCGGGAATTCCGCGTCCAGCTTGATCTGCATGCGCGCGGACATGAAGCTGAAGGACTCGATCAGCCGTTCCACGTACGGGTCGGCCACCTCGATGCCATGCATGCCCAGGCGCCGTGCAATCTTGGGATGCGAGGCGGCGAACTCCGACGCCATCTCGCGCATGTAGATCAGTTCCTTGTTGTAGTAGTCCAGCAGCAATGGGTCCATAGCGGGGCTCTTCTTGGTGGCGGATCAGAGGCTCAGGCGACGGCCGGTTCGCGCCGATCCGATGCATGCTCGAGGCGGATGCGGTTGGTTTCCAGGTCGACCGCGCTTTGCACCGTGAGCTCCAGCGGATAGGGCTGGAAATGGATCAGGGCGCGGATCTCGAAGACCAGCACGTTGTAGCTGTCGAGGGCGCCTTCCTGGGCAAGGGGGCGCACCTGCAGCGAGTTGGGCACCAAGCGGGGCTCGAAGTCGTTGATGGCCCGGCGGAGGATGCGCTCCACTTCTTCCCAGCGCCGGTTGACGAGGTAGTTGCCGGCCAGCGCCGGCACGCCGAAGTTCACCGTGGATGCGGCGGCCTCCGGATAGCGGCCGCGGTCGATCAGGTCTTCGGCGTTGGTCGAATTGAGCAGGTTGATCAGGTCGCGCTGCACGATGGCCCGCAGCCTGGCCGCCGTGACGGCGTATTCGCGAGGGTCTTCGGCGGCGCGGCTGGGCGACTCGTCGCGCAGCCGGTCGAACAGCGTGGGCAGCAGCATGGGCGCGCGTGTGCGCGGGCCACCGTGCGCGGGCCGTACGCGCTGGGTGCCCGGATAGCCGCCGCTGCCGGCGTGCAGGGAGCGGTCGTTGCCGGTCATGCGCTCGGGCCTTCGCTGGCGGCCGCGCCGTCGTTGCCGGCATGAAAGCGGCAATGGCGCA
>DASWSY010000299.1:0-2522 GCA_036402415.1 Rhizobacter sp.
CGCCGCGCCGCGGGTCGCCCGCGGGCGCGAACTCGCCGCGCTGGAAGACTTCGAAGACACGCTCGCGCCAGCCGGGCGCGATGCCCGGGCCGCGGTCTCGCACGGCGAACACGATGTGCTCGCCGGGTTGGCGCACGAGCATTTCCACCGGCGCGTCGACCGGGCTGTACTTGAGCGCGTTGTCCACGAGGTTGTCGAGCAGTTGTGCGAGCAGGATGGCGTCGCAGCGCACCAGCGGCAGGCCCGGTTCCAGGCGCGCACGCACGCGCCGCGTGGGGTCGTGCCGGCGGGCGCGGTGGAGCACGCTGCCCACGATCTCTTCGGCCGATTCCCAGTCGAGCTGGAGCTGCACGGCGGGCGAATCCAGGCGCGCGAGCTGCAGCGTGTTGTCGGTCAGGCGGCTGAGCTGCCGGGTCTCGTCGACGATCGACTGCGCGAGCCGCTCCCGCTGCGGGGCGCTCAGGCGCTCGCCCTGGTCGTGCAGCGACGACGCGGCCCCGAGGATCGCCGCCAGCGGCGTGCGGTAGTCGTGCGAGATGGCCGCGAGCATCGCGTTGCGCATGCCCTGCAACTGGGCCTGGCGGTGTGCCTCGGTGGCGTCGCGCCGCACCTGTGCGCGCTGCAGCGCGAGGCCCATCTGGTCGCACAGGGCCTGGGCCTGCACGCGCACGCGGGCATCGGACGGGCGCAGCGGGTCGAGGCCGACGTGCACCGCGCCGAAGGCCGCCTGCCGGCCGCGCAGCGGCAGGTACCACTCGGGCAGGTCGGCATGGCGGCCGGTGCCGGGCCCGAAGGCCTGCGCCTGCCGGGTGCAATGCCACAGGCCCGAGAGCACGTGGGCGTCGGGTGCGCCGACGATGCGGGCCGCCTGCGGGTCGTCCTGTGCGGGCAGGGCGCCGTGCAGCACCAGCAGCGTGGGCGGCTGGCCGAGCACGTCGGCCAGCGCCTCGCGCAACGCGCCGGCCTGTTCGGCCGGATCGTCGGCATCGCGCAGGGCATCGCCGAGCCGGCGGAGCTGTTCGGCCTGCAGCGCGTGCCAGCGTGCCTGCTCGGCGAGATGTCGCTGGCGGGCCACCACCGCGGCCACGACCCAGCTCACCGCCAGCATGCCGCCGAGCAGCAGCGCGTCCTGCCGCAGGTCGACCGCCAGGGTGTGGCGCGGCGGCACGAAGTACCAGTTGAACGCCACGACCGACAGTGCCGTGGCGAGCAGCGAGGCCGCCACCGGCAGCCACAGCGCGGCCAGCGCCGAGGCCAGCACCAGCAGCATCGCCAGGCCCGACAGCGCCACCTGGCCATCGAGTGCCGCCAGCGCGGCCCAGGCCAGCCCCCACACCCCGAGCGCCGGCGCAAGCCTGCGCACGCCGGTCGTCGACAAGAACAAGGGCCTGCTCATGGTGACCACCACGGTAGCAGGCCCCGTATCAGGATGGCATCAGGAACGCCGGGCGTGGCGCCCGGTGTGGAGGCGTCGCGAAAGGCTCAGTCGAACAGGATCACGCCGCGCGCATTGCGCCCCTCGGCCAGGTCTGCAAAAGCCTGCGGCGCTTCGGCGACGGTGTAGGTCCTGGTGATCAGCTCGTCGAGCTTCAACTGGCCGCTGCGGTACATCTTGATGAGGCGTGGGAAGTCTTCGCGCGGGCGGGCGGAGCCGAAGTAGCTGCCCTTGAGCGTGCGCTCCATCGCGGTCAGCAGAAGCGGGCTCACCGGGGCGCTGTCGGCGAGCGAGGCCACGCCCACCGCCACTGCCATGCCGCCCTTGGCAAGCACGTTGACCGCCTGCGCCACCACGGCACCGGCGCCCACGCATTCGATGGCGTAGTCGGCGCCGCCGCCGGTGAGCTTCTTGATCGCCTTCACCACGTCGTCCACGCTCCTGGCGTTGACGGTGTGGGTGGCCCCCATGTCGCGGGCCATCTGCAGCTTCAGGTCGGAGGTGTCGACCGCGACGATCATCGAGGCGCCCGCGATGCGGCAGCCCTGCACGGCCGAGAGGCCCACGCCGCCGCAGCCGAACACCACGCACACCGAGCCGGCCTGCACCTGCGCGGTGTTGAGCACCGCACCCACGCCGGTCATCACGCCGCAGCTCACGAGGCAGGCCTTGTCGAGCGGCATGTCGCGGTCGATCTTGACCACGCTGTCGACCGCGAGCGTGGCGTACTCGGCCATCACGCCGCAGGCCGCGAACACGTTGAAGCCCTCGCCGGCGTCCGAGCGGAAGCGCGGCTCGGCGCCGGGGGCGGCGAGCGCGTTGCGCGCGGGCTGGTCGCACAGTTGCGGGCGGCCCGTCGCGCAATAGCGGCAACGGCCGCACATGCTGACGAAGCTGCTCAGCACCGCGTCGCCCACCTTGAACTCGGTGACCGCGGCCCCCACCGCGGTGACGATGCCCGCGCCCTCGTGCCCCAGCACCACCGGCAGTGCCATCTGGATGGTGCCGTTGGCGGCCGAGAGGTCGCTGTGGCACACGCCGCAGGCTGCCATCTTCACGAGCACTTCGTTCGGGCCCGGGTCCTTGA
>DASWSY010000300.1:0-7625 GCA_036402415.1 Rhizobacter sp.
TGGCCGACTTCAGCTACCACTGCATGTCGTGGCACATCCCCCAAGCCACCTTCCGCGGCATCGGCGGACTCGACCTCGCGTCGTTGGGCATCCCGAGCGAAGCCGACTACCTGCGCCGCTACTGCGAACGCACCGGCCGCCGCGACGTGGCCCAGGTCGAAGCCGACTGGAACTTCTACCTCGCCTACAACCTCTTCCGCGCCGCCGGCATCTCGCAGGGCATCGCCAAGCGTGTCGAGAACGGCACCGCGTCCAGCGCCGAGGCGCGCCAGGTGGCCGCGAGCGCCCGCCCGCTGGCCGAGATGGCCTGGGCCTTCGCGCAGCGGGCCTGAGCACGCCATCCCACACGAATCACCGTCAAGGAGACAGACATGGACTTTTCCTATTCGCCGCGCACGCAGGAGCTGCAAGCCAAGCTGCTGCGCTTCATGGACGACTACATCTATCCGGCTGAAGCACGCTACACCGCCGAGATCGAGGCCAACACCAAGGCCGGCAAGCGCTGGACGCCGCTGCAGTTGATCGAAGAGCTGAAGGTCAAGGCCCGCGCGCAAGGCCTGTGGAACCTCTTCCTGCCGCCGAGCGCCGACGGCTCGGTTCGCGAGGCCGAATACGGCCCTGGCCTCAGCAACCAGGAGTACGCACCGCTGGCCGAGATCATGGGCCGCGTGATGTGGTCGAGCGAGGTCTTCAACTGCTCGGCACCCGACACCGGCAACATGGAGACCATCATTCGCTACGGCACGGCCGAGCACAAGAAGCGCTGGGCCGAGCCTTTGCTCGACGGCAAGATCCGCAGCGCCTTCGCGATGACCGAGCCGGCCGTGGCCTCGTCGGACGCGACCAACATCGAGGCGCGCATCGAACGCCAGGGCGACGACTACGTGATCAACGGCCGCAAGTGGTGGATCTCGGGCGCCGGCGACCCGCGCTGCGCCATCTACATCTTCATGGGCAAGACCGACCCGTCCGCGCCGCGCCACAGCCAGCAGTCGATGATCCTGGTGCCGGCCGACACCAAGGGCATCACCGTGATCCGCCCCCTGCCCGTCTTCGGCTACGACGACGCGCCGCACGGCCACTGCGAGATCCTGTTCGAGAACGTGCGCGTGCCGGCCAGCAACATCCTGCTGGGCGAAGGCCGCGGCTTCGAGATCGCGCAAGGCCGCCTCGGTCCGGGCCGCATCCACCACTGCATGCGCCTGATCGGCCTGGCCGAGCGCGCGCTCGAACTGATGTGCAAGCGCGCGAGCTCGCGCGTGGCCTTCGGCCGCACCGTCGCCGAACAGGGGGTGACGCGCGAGCGCATCGCCGAGGCCCGCTGCATGATCGAGCAGGCCCGCCTGCTCACGCTCAAGTCGGCCTGGATGATGGACGTGGCCGGCAACAAGACCGCCAAGGCCGAGATCGCGATGATCAAGGTGGTGGCACCGTCGATGGCCTGCCAGGTGATCGACTGGGCGATGCAGGCGCACGGCGGCGGCGGGGTGTCGGACGACTTCCCGCTCGCCTACTTCTATGCGATGGCCCGCACGCTGCGCTTTGCCGACGGCCCCGACGAAGTGCACCGCAACGCCATCGCGAAGATGGAACTCGGGCGCTACAGCGCCGCCTGAGGCCTTAGCGGCTCTTGGGGTCGTCGGGCCCGAGCTGGGTCGACCAGGCGGTCGACCCGGTGGTGTGCCAGTCGGCGGCGCCTTCCGCACCCATGCCCGACACGCGCAGTGCCTGCAGCACCGCCACCTCGAAGAGCCCCACCGCCTGCGTCATCTGCGTCACCTCGGGCTCGTCGAGCTGCATGCGCAGGTAGCAGCGACCGCGCAGCAACATCAGCACGAACGGCGGCTCGGGCTTGAGGAAACGCCCGGCGGCTTCTTCGAGTTGCTGCGCCAGCGCGCCTTCCACCCACGACGCAGCCTCGGCCTGCGCGCTGCTCACCAGCCCGAAGCGCGAGCGCACCTCCTTCGAGGCCTTGTAGGGCACCTTCGGAAACATCGCCAGCCAGCGCATCTCTTCCGGCGTGTTGGCGTCGATGACCGTCTGCGTGCTTTCGGTGAAACGCTCGAAGGTCTGGCGTTCGAGGTTTTCGAGCAGGGGCTGCGAGATCAGCAGCACCTGCAGGTTGGGCGACAAGCCGAGCTCCATGCGCAGGCGCAGCTCGTGGCCGTCGATGTACTGCCGCTGCGGCGGGCCCCATTCCAGGCGCCACGGCTTGCTTTCCATGCCGCCGGCGATGACGAAGCCTTCACCCTCGGCCTCGCGCTTGTACTTGAGCTTGTGGTGCTTGGCCCACTCCACCACCTCGCGCCACTCCGGGCCCGGGGCCGGGCGGGAAATCAGCTTCTTGAAGGCATCAAGCATGATGAGGTGGCATCCACTAGAGTGGGGCACGCGGCAGATGCCGCGATGACTGGAGACTATAGCGATGATCGACGTGTATTCGTGGGCTACCCCCAACGGCCACAAGGTCCACATCATGCTCGAGGAATGTGGCCTGCCCTACCGCGCTCACGCGGTGAACATCGGCAGCGGCGATCAGTTCAAGCCCGAGTTCCTGGCCATCAGCCCCAACAACAAGATCCCGGCGATCACCGACTCCGACGGGCCGGATGGCGAGCCGATCTCGCTCTTCGAATCGGGCGCCATCCTGCTGTACCTGGCCGGCAAGACCGGCCGTTTCCTGCCCGATTCCGTACGCGGTCGCTACGACGTGCTGCAGTGGCTGATGTTCCAGATGGGCGGTGTGGGCCCCATGCTCGGCCAGGCCCACCACTTCCGCATCTATGCGCCCGAGAAGCTGCCCTACGCCATCGACCGCTACACCAACGAAGCCAAACGCCTGTATGGCGTGATGGACAAGCGCCTGGCCAAGAGCAAGTACATCGCCGGCCCCGAGTACACGATCGCCGACATCGCCATCTTCCCGTGGCTGCGCTCGTGGAAGAACCAGGGCATCGACTGGGCCGACTACCCCCACCTGAAAGGCTGGTTCGACGAGATCGCCGCCCGGCCCGCGGTGCAGCGGGGCGTCGAGGTGCTGGCCAACCTGCGCCAGCCGCTGGTCGACAGCCAGGCGCGAGACGTGCTGTTTGGCGCCCAGCAGTACCAGCGCCGCTGAAAGGGCCCGCGCCCCGCAGACCCGGGGTCGCCAAAACGGCTGGTTGGCGTACCGTTCGCGTCAAAATACACACTTTCGCCCCAAGGGCGATGGGTTAGCGCGCCCTGATGAACTTGTTCGAGCCACTTCAGCCCTCCGGCCCGATGCCCGCCATCGAAGGCCAGACGCTCCCGCCGGGCGAACGGCTGGGTGACTTCGAGCTCGTCCAGGCGATCGGTCTCACGAGCTGCGGCGTGCTCTACCTCGCGCGCCAGCTCGACGACGGCCGCATGGTGGCCATCAAGGAGTACATGCCGGCGGCCATCGCCACGCGCCTCGAGAGCGGATGGGTCGACGTGACCGACCCCTCGCACGTGCAGGCCTACCAGCGCGGCTTGCAGGCCTTCCTGACCGAAGCGCTCTCACTGTCGCAGTTCGAACACCCCAACCTGCTGCAGGTCAACTCCATCTGGGAAGACAACGGCACGGCCTATCGCGCCATGCCTTACCTCGCCGGGAGCACGCTGCTCGCATGGCGCACCGGCTACGGTGAACCGGCGTCTCAGGCGCAGCTTCAGGCCTTGCTCGACGGTCTGCTCGGCGCCTTGTTCACACTGAACCAGGGCGGGCTCGCCCACGGGCAGGTCGAGCCGCTCAACATCTACCTCGACGATGCGGGCCGCCCGGTGTTGATGGACTTCGACGCCGTCCACCAGGCCGTGCAGAGCGATCTGCGCCAAGCCTACGTCGACGCCTATGCCGACCCGGCGCGCATGCCGTCGTTGTGCACAGCCGACCTGCACGCCGTGGCCGCCGTGCTCCACTTCGCCATCAGCGGCGAGTGGTCGCCCCCACGCCCGGGCGAGGTGAAGGCGTACCTGCCACTCGCCGACGTGCTGCAGCGCTACAAGGACCGCGCCTCGGTGCTGGACTACCGCCCCGAGTTCCTGGCCGCCGTCGACACCGCATTGGCCCTGCCCGTCGGCGATCGGCCGGCAACCATCACCGAGTTCCGGGCGCTTTTCGACGGCCGGCCCGTGCGCGCCCTGCCGGCCACGCCCGAACCCGAAGCCGACCCGGAGCCCGAAGCCGCCAGCCTGCCGCAAGAAGCGCAGCCCGCGCGTCGCAAGCGCGAGCCGATCCCGACGCCGCCGCCGGCCCTCCCGCTCAACTCCAGCGAAAGCGTGCTGGCCCTGCTGGCCAACTTCGACCGCGGGCCCGCACCCGCCGCCGAAGACGTGGAGCCCTTCCAGCCCCCCGAGGTGCCCACGCTGACCGAAGAGGCCGAGCCGACCGTCGCCCCGCTGCTGGTCGATCCCTTCGAGGACCTGGAAGGCCGCGACGCCATGGCGCTGCCCCTGCTCGCCGCCGACGAGCCGGCCGCGTACGAGCCCCTGCCCTACGCGCCGATGCCACGCATCCGCCCGCGCAACCCCTGGCGCCAGCGCATGGTGGTGATCGCTGGCATGGCCGCCGTGGTGCTTGCCGCGCTGGGCACGCTGGCCTGGCAGTTCGGGCTCTTCACCCTCGGCTGACCGGCGGCGGCTGAGCCGCCCGCGCCACGGCATGTGCATTGCCGCCGGCGGGCATGACTTCTCATGCGGACAAGCGGCGCGTCTTCGCCGATCTCTGGACGGCGGTGTGGGCGCACCGCGGGCGTACCCTGGCCGCGCTCGTGCTGCTGCTGCTCGCCAAGGCCGCTGCCGTGGCGGTGCCGCTGCTGCTGAAGGCGGTGGTCGACCGTTTCAGCCGCCCTGAAACCCTGGGCGGCACGCCGGTGGCCGAACCGGGCGGCGCACCGGTCGTGCTGGCACTGCCGGTGTTCCTGCTGCTGGCCTACGCTCTCGTGCGCTTCAGCGGCACGCTCTTCACCGAGTTGCGCGACCTCGTCTTCGCGCCCGTGACGCGCCGCACCGTCGTCGCGGTGTCGGAGCGCAGCTTCGCGCACCTGATGTCGCTCGGGCCGCGCTTCCACGTGCAGCGCAACACCGGCTCGCTGATCCGCGACGTCGAGCGCGGCACGGCGGGCGTCGGCTTCCTGCTCGGCGCGGGGCTTTTCACCGTCGTGCCCACGCTGGTGGAGTTCGTGGCGGTGCTGGGCGTATTGGCCGTGAGCTACAGCCTGTGGTTCACGCTGATCGTGCTCGTCACCTTCTGCGTCTACGCCGCGGTCACCATGCTGCTCACGCAGCGCCGCGAGCTGCGCCAGCGCCGTGTCAACGAGATGGACTCGCGCGCCAACGGCCGCCTCGTCGACAGCCTGCTGAACTACGAAACCGTGAAGACTCATGCGCGTGAAGACGACGAGCGCCAGCGCTACGCCGCCATCTGCCTCGAGTGGATGCGCGGCAGCCTGAGCAACCAACGCTCGCTGTCGGTGCTGCACATCACCCAGAGCGCGGTCATCGCGGTGGGCGTCGCCGCGGTCATGCTGCTCGCCGCGCAGCAGACCGTGCAGGGCGTCATGACCGTCGGCGACCTGGTGCTCGTCAACGCCTACATCATCCAGATCTGCCTGCCGCTCAACGCCCTGGGCTTCGTGTTCCGCGAAGCGAGCGATGCGCTCGTCAACACCGAGAAGCTCTTCGGCCTGCTCGCCCAGCGCCCCGACATCCAGGACGCACCCGGCACCCCTGCGCTCGCCGTGCGCCACGGTGTGGTGCAGTTCGAGCACGTCGACTTCTCCTACGAACCCGGTCGCCAGGTGCTGTGGGACGTGAGCCTCACCATCGGCGCCGGCCAGACGGTCGCGGTGGTGGGCGGCAGCGGCTCGGGCAAGTCCACCCTCGCGCGGCTGCTGATGCGCCTGTACGACGTGAACGGCGGCCAGGTGAAGATCGACGGCCAGGACGTGCGCGAGGTCACGCTCGCCTCGCTGCGCCTGGCCGTCGGCGTGGTGCCGCAGGACACCGTGCTCTTCAACGACACCATCGCCTACAACATCGCCTACGGCCGCCAGGGCGCGGGTCTGGCCGACGTGGTGGAGGCCGCCAAGGCCGCGCAGGTGCACGAGTTCGTGCTTTCGTTGCCGCAGCAGTACGACACCGTCGTCGGCGAGCGCGGCCTCAAGCTCTCGGGCGGCGAGAAGCAGCGCATCGCCATCGCGCGCGCCTTCCTGAAGAACCCGCCGATCATGGTGTTCGACGAGGCCACGTCCGCGCTCGACACCCGCGCCGAGCGCGCCATCCAGGGCGAGCTCGACCGCATCGCCAAGGGGCGCAGCACGCTCGTCATCGCACACCGCTTGTCGACCATCGTCGACGCCGACGAGATCGTGGTGCTCGACAAGGGCCGCATCGTCGAGCGCGGCCGCCACGATGAGCTGCTCGACCGCGAGGGCCTGTATGCCCACCTGTGGAACCTGCAGCGCCAGCAGCAGCAGTTCGAGCGCCTGGAGCGCCAGCTCGCGCGGCGCCCGGTCAACCTGGTGGCGCTCGTGGCCGACGCCATCGACGGGCTGCGCGAAGCGCTCGATGCGCGCCAGGTGCGCCTGTCCACCGAGATCGAGATCGACGACGCGAGTATCACCGCCGACCCGGGCACGCTCGCGCAGGTGCTGCGCGATCTGTGCCTGTGGGCGCTGCACGCCACGCCCGCCGGCGGCCGCATCGAACTTGCGCTCACGCGACATGGCGGCCAGGCGCGCCTGAGCGTGACCGATGGGCGGCACGGCCCGGGCCTGCCCCCTGAAGCGTTCACCGACGAGCCCCTGCCCGGCGTGCGCGCCACCGACACGCCCACCGACCCGATGCAGCTTCGTTCCACCCTCGAACGCCAGGGCGGCAGCCTGCAGATCGAACCGGCCGGTGCCATGAAAGGCATGCGCTGCGTGGTCGAGCTGCCGCTGCGGGCGCTGTCGGTGCCACCGGCCGAGCCCGCGCCCACGCCCGGCGGGCCGCCGCTCGACGGCTTGGCCGTGATGGTGGTCGACGACCAGCCCGACGCGCGCGACGCGCTGGGCATGGCGCTGTCGCTGGAAGGCGCGACCGTGCTGCCCTTCGGCACCGGGCGCGACGCACTCAACTGGCTGCGCGCCCAGCCGCCCGACGGCTGGCCGCAGGCCATGCTGTGCGACATCCTGCTCGGCACGCACGAAGACGGCTACGAGGTGATGCAGCACGTGCGCGCGCTGGAAGACGAACGCCGCGTGCCGCCGGAACGGCGCATGCCCTCCATCGCGCTGACCGGTCTCTCGCAGGCCGACGACCGCGAGCGCGCGCTGCACGCGGGCTTCCAGCGGCACCTCGCCAAGCCGGTCGAACTGCCCACGCTGCTCGGTGCCCTGTGCTCGCTCACCGGGCGGCCCCTCATCCACCCTGTCCAGGAGATCCGCCCATGACCCGACCCCACGGAAGCCACTTCGCCAACCTGGAGGCCGCACGCCGCGCGGTCGACCTCGCGCTGCCCATGATCGAGCCCGCCCTGCGCGAGCCCGGCGTGTGCGGCAGCGGCTTCCTCGTCATCGTCGTGATGGACCCGGCGCTCACCCCCGCCGACTGTCGCTTCGACGACGCCGTGCTGCTTGAGC